>CAZNRQ010000195.1:0-1057 GCA_964574845.1 uncultured Bacteroidales bacterium | reverse complement strand
ATGAAAACGCAAATAGACAGCATACTACAACAATACGACAATAGTGGTCGAGACGCATTGATCCCACTTTTACAGGAGATTCAGGAATCGGAAGGATTTCTGTCAGAAGAAGCCATAGTAAAAACCGGTAAAAAACTGAATATTCCTACCAGCAAAATCTACGGGGTTGCTACATTTTATAATCAATTCCGTTTCGAACCAACGGGAAAATATCACATACAGGTGTGCCGCGGCACAGCTTGTCATGTGTTGGGTTCGCTCACAGTGCTGCAGGAACTGGAGAAAACCATCAAGGTGAAAGCCGGCCAAACCACCCGCGATGGCATGTTCAGCATAGAAGTGGTGGCTTGCATAGGCGCCTGCGGCCTGGCCCCGGTGATCTGTGTGAACGGAACCTTCCACGCCAACGTGAATGCACAAAGCATTAAAGAAATTGTTGAATCATACCGAAATAAAGAATTGTAAAATGACCGGCATACTAAAAGACAGCAGACAGCAATTGCTGATGTCCTTATTAAAAGGCGAAAAGAAAAACGATAAGGCTGTCAGTGAACAATTGAGCCTTATCAGAAGAGAAAAAATTGAACAACCGATTATTTATGTAGGCGCAGGAACCTGTGGTTTAGGTGCAGGAGCCGGACAAACCATAATCGCCATAAAAGATTACTTAACCAGGAATAAAATTAATGCCGAAGTGATTGAAGTTGGCTGCATAGGGCTTTGCACTGCAGAGCCTATCGTTGATGTTCAGTTGCCCGGCAAAAACAGAATATCTTTTCAAAAAGTTACTCACGATAAAGCCGTGGAAGTGATGGAAGCAGCTTTTTGCAGCGACCTGAAAGAACAAAATATCATAGGGCAGTTTCCCACCGAAGGTTGCGAAACATGGAAAGACGTTCGTGAATTTAACGAGCATCCTTTCTTTGCCAAACAAAAACGTATTGTACTGAAGAATTGCGGACTCATCAATCCCGAAAGCATTGAAGAGTACATTGCATTCGGCGGTTATACCGATATGCTGAAAACCATCAACAACAACAGCAGCGAAGCCGTTTGC
>CAZNRQ010000194.1:0-6155 GCA_964574845.1 uncultured Bacteroidales bacterium | reverse complement strand
GAGCAACTCTATTTGCTTTTGATTGGCTGCAATCTTATCTGCCGTAATCACTTTTGAGGTGTCAGCAGCATCGGAAATCAAACCGTCGAAGAAAGTTTTCCGTAGTTTTTTGCCTTCGGCCTGTAATAGTTCAATAGAATCGTGGTGAGCGGTCCGCAGTTTATCGAAAGCTGTTTCCTGTGTTGCATTGAATTTTAATTTATCCACAATAAAACGTCCGGGATCACGTCCTTCCTTTTGCATACGATGATGATCAGCAAGGGGTTTTAATAATAAGAACACTATCAGTGTTATGTTTAACACCAAAAGAACTAAAGCAAAAGCTTTCCAGAATTTTGAAGGTTTACTTTCCATGGGTTAATAATTATAATTGGTATTTGAGTTCATTTCGTCGGTTAATGCCGATACGGAAGATGATTGCGTTTGCTTTTGATCCTGCAGACTGCGGATGAGGATGGCAGATACATTCAGGGTAATCAGCAGAGCAATGGTGACAGCCCATCGCAGTTTGTAACGAGCAGAGGATGGCACTTCCTGCACAGGATGATACAATCTGGCATTGACCTTTTCCCACAAATAAGGATTCGCCTCAACTTTATTGATTGCGGAAGCGGATTCGAAAATGCTGTTTACCCAATGATCTTTTTTCATGACAAATATTTAGACGATAATTAAACTTAAATCCCCCGCTCCTCATACATTTTTCCTAATAACTCCCTCATATTATCTTTGGCTCTGCGAACCAAACCTTCAACAGCTTTTTCGGAAAGCTTCATGATGAGGGCTATTTCTTTATGGGAAAAACCTTCCATTTTGGAAAGCACGAAAGCCGATCTTTGGTTGGCAGGCAACTGGTTAAGAGTAGCAAAAAGTATTTGAGTTCGTTCTTTATTTTCGAGCAATGCGCCCGGATGATCGAATTGAGCGACATCGTGTTGGACTTCACCTGTTATGGGATGAAAGAGCTGGGTAATGAATGCAAAGCGTTTTTTTCGGGTCTTAGCCTTAAGAAAATCGAGGCTTTTGTTGACGGCAATACGGTAGACCCAAGTGGAAACCAAAGAACGATTGTCGAAGCTATGAGCTGAATTATGCACTTCCAGTAAGACTTCCTGGGTGATGTCTTCGGCATCTTCGACGCTCTGAAGCATGTTCAAACAAATATTGAACACCTTACGGTGGTTGTCGTCGAATATTTGTTTGAATGCTGAGGGATCCATGGGGTAGAGAATTACATTTTGCCGTGTACAAAACCATGGCAATATACAACATTTACATAATTATTACACCCAAAACAGTGGTTACCCTTATAGAACAGGAAAAGAAGAAAACTGCGAAATATAAAATTCGCTGGAGGGATAATTGATTACGGTTAAATAAAGTCCTAATTGATTTACTTCACCATAATCTTGAATGTGGTGATGTTGGAGCCATCCAAAACTTTAATAAAATAGAGGCCAGCCGCTATGTCTGAGATATTGAAGGACGTTGAGGTGTTTCCACTTTTTAAAGTTTCTGTGAGAAGGGTTTCGCCGGTTAAGCTTAAGAGTTGGATAGTTCGGTCGTAAGGACGTGAGGTATTTGCTGATACTGTAAGGCTGTTAGCAGCAACAGGATTTGGATAGACTGAAATAATATTATAATTACTTTGCTCCACATCTACTCCCAATCCTATTGAATCATAGCAATTGACCAGACCTATATTATAGGTTTCGGCTATATCCTTATTGTGCAGGGAAGAAGTTTCCTGTGTGGGTCGCACAGCCCTTACATAATCAACTGTGACTCCTGAAGGCGACACATTGACGCGCAAATGTCCGGAATTTGGAAGGATCACTCCATTCACATAACCATAGGAAGTCGCCTGAGGAGTTGTATTGAAATTGGGCAAACTGGGTTGGGGTAATTCCTGATAAAGCAGGCAGTCGAGTTCCTGTTTGGCGAACAAATGATCGTGCCCATGGAAAACAATGGTTACCCTGTTTTCGGTGAGAAGATCTTTGATGGGCTTGTACCATCCGGGTCGGTGTGAAGCCCAGCCATTGGTGCTGTCGATATTCAATCCTCCCCATTCGTAATAAGCGGCTCTTTCCTCACCTCCACGAGCCTGTCCATCGCCTCCCAAACCCACCAGGTTGTGAATGAAAACAAATTTAAAGGGAGAAGTTGAATTTTCAAGGGTAGTCTTCAGCCAATCGTATTGCTGTTTTCCTAATGTCCATCGCCAACAATTGAGGCTGTCAGGTTTGGGAGTTGTATTCCAGAAAGGATCGAGTACAACAAACAAGGCATCACCCCAGGTCCAGGAATAATAAGCTTCTCGCTGTCCCACGTAATTATAATGGGTGGTATCGCCTGAGTAAAAGGCATCTGGTAGTGGATTCATAAAATACTTTTTACGGTATTTGGTATCCCAAACGGCCACATTCGCTGACGTGCCATTGTTATACCACCCAGCCTCGCCTTCGTGATTGCCAAGCACTGTAAAGAGAGGAACACTATGATTAACACTTTGGTAAAATGAGCGCAGCAAAAGGCAACGATAAGGAATGGTATCTTCGGGAACTACTCCCTGCTGGTTTTTCAACTTATCCGTCATAAGGAAATCGCCTAGATCAATCATAAAATCAGGATTATCTTCCAGTTGATTTTTCAGACATAAGCGGTATAGGGCAGTATCAGAAGCAGCATCCACATGGGGATCGGCCTCAATAACGAAAGAGAATGGTTGTCCTCCAGATCGGGCCGTTTGAAAACTGTGCTCAAAACCACTGGTAGGTGTGGTGGTTCCCGGTTTGCGATACTGTAGCTTGTAAAAGTATTTGGTAGCCGCTGTCAAATTAGTGATGTTAATAAGCGTCACAGCTTCCCCCACTGAATCCACAGAGAAAGTTTGCCAGGAAGTATGGTCAGGGTAAACTCCCGTGGCAGTTCCGTATGAAACTCTGACTTCGACAGTGGAGTCGAAAATTGCTTTGACAGCCATGGAAATGTTTTCGGGTCGACCCAGAATTTCGGGATGAATGAGATGCTGAGCCGAAAGGAATGAATTCAGGCTAATAATTAAAAGAGCAGATAGGAGAAATGATCTTATCATAGAATAATAAGGAAACAAAATTACGAACTAACGGTTAATAATCACTTTTTTGCTAAACTCACCCTCTTCCGATTTCATATTTAAAAAGTAGAGTCCGTTGGGCAAAGCACTCAAATCCATCTTCATGGAAGTGGTTTGCAACACCATTTGTCCGAAAGAATTGAACAAACTTATCTGAAAATGGTCTAGTTCATCAATGCCATCGGGTAAAAGGATGTTCAGATTGTTAGTGGCTGGATTTGGATAGACTTCCATATCAGAAATTTTATTTTCTTCCTTAATACCAGTAGTAGTGCAACTTCCAACTGTATATGCGAAAGCAACTTCACGGTTATGATGAATTCCTGTGATGGTATCGATGGGTAAATATGCCCTGACAAAATCCACATTAACACAAGAGGGAGTGACAGTAACTCTTAAATGGCCTGCCCCGGCTACAGTGTCGGATGTATATGCGGTTGCATTAGCAAGCATACCAATTTCGTAAGTAGAATCGCTGGGCATAGGCACTTCCTGGTAGGTAACTCCACCCATCACTTCGTGAGCAAACAAATGGTCGTGCCCCTGAAAAAAAATATTGACGCCATTATCAACAAACAACTGATGTATGGGTTTTGCCCATCCCGGACGTTTGGCTGTGAAACCAAAAGTGGTTCCGTTGTTTTCATATCCACCCCATTCATAAAGATGGCCCTGAACAATACCTCCTCTGCCTTCGCCGCTGACATGATGAGCAAAAACAAATTTATACTGTGCAGTGCTGCCCTCGAGGGTGTTTTTCAACCAAGTATATTGAGGCAGCCCTATTGTCCAATCCCACTTCGTGGGTTTTGCACTGGTATCATTGTCATATCTATAGACATCCATCACCACAAATAGCGCATTTCCCCATGTCCATGCATAATAGTTCTCAGGTTGACCCATTCCATAAGATTCGTGAAGCGTATCTCCCGAATAAAAACTATTTGGGTATGGATTGGGGAAGTATTTTTTACGTGCCAGAGTTTCGTAAACTCCTAAATTGTTGGGAGGGGTCTGTAAGAAGTAATAGCGTTTCTCGCCTTCATGGTTTCCTACACAGAAAAAGTATGGAATAGAATGACAAATACTTCCCAAAATAGGACGATACACTTTATGCAAAGAATCTACCTGAGCTGATGTGATGGTGAAAGGATTATGATCATCTCCATAGGTATCTCCCATATTAATCATAAAATCAGGTTGGTCTAAAGCCTCATTTGCTAATGTTATTTTATATTCATTTTCACAACCTTTTTTATCGTAAAGATGCACATCTGATTCGACGGTAAAAATGAAGCTACTTCCGACAGCTCTTTGTGTATGGAAACTATGTTCAGGTCCGATGGAAAAGGCTCCGGTTCCTGAAGTGCGGTAACGAGTACGATAATAGTATTTTGTATTAGGCAATAGGTTTTGCATTTCTATTACATTGGGAATTCCACTCACACTTGTTATCTGGGATGTTGAATTGGGATATACCCCTGTTGTGGTTCCATATTCAACATACAAAGTAACTACCTGGCTAAAAAGAATGCTAACGGACATGGATACATTTGTGGGCCGGCATAATATTTCTGAGAAAGTTTGGCTCCTTGATATCATGTTTACTGAGAGGAGCAATAGGATGCTTAAAAAAATTGATCTCATATTTCTTGCTTAGTTTAATTTATTGTTTATTAATACACTCAAAATGTCTTTTACCACTACGTCTTCACAATATTTTTACGTGTAGATTGAAATTAATTATTGTTTTATTAGTTTAATTATTTGATTGTTATTTGTTGAGCTCACTTTAAGAAAATAAATGCCCTGAGCCAGATCAGAAAGATTGACCTGTTGAATACCGATTCCGGACCAAACCACATTGCCAACAACATTTAATAAGATAAAAGTTTCATCTCCGACCACATTACTTAGATGAATTGAAGTAGTAAATGGATTAGGATAACATTGGATAGAAGATGCAGTATTTGCAAAAGATTCTAGACCCTCAGGACTTAATTCTATTACATCACCGGGAACGAGCACATGTCCGGTGAAACCGGCATAATTGGTTGCATAACGATAAACTCTAAATACTGAATTCATTTTTTCCTCAGGACGAACAGGATTATTAGGGATGGTATCTCCCTGTATCAAAGGACCGGTATTGTCAGTAGGGTTAACATATTTCCAGACAATCTGTTTCGAAGGGGTAACTTCATAAAATGTACCAAATGGACCTGCATCAATTAAGGTATTCCCATTGGGCAATCGCTGAGCACCTGAGATATCGTGAGCAAAAACCGTATCAGGGGTTGTCATAGAATAAGTCCATGTAAAATTCGTGGGGCCATAGGCTGAGCCTGACACATAAGTGTAATTGCCGCTTATATCGACCGGAGGCGTAATCTCATCAACTGTTGAATAATTGCGGTTGACACCATTGTTAAAACACAAGAGATTTCCGGCACCCGGGCAATCCGTCTTTATCCATTCGACATCATGCTGTTCAAAGTACTTTTGATTGGTATTATTACCGATTCCGTAACATTGAGGATTTCCCCAACGATACAGTAAATCGCCTCCCTTTCCGTGAGTACCTCCGCTATGTGAGGCTGATTGAGCAGTGGTAGTGCTATGGTCTATTACCCAAAGCTCACTGTTTCCTCTCACACTCATTACAATTTGATTGAGTGCAGGATTGTAATCAATGCAGTTCATATGATTCCAAAACAAGGGCTTTGTTCGGTGATCGCCTGCACAATCAATTAATTCAGGATGAGAACTGGGCACACCATAATTTAATTTACTTGCATCATGGTTTTGAATCAAATGATCCCATACATGCCACTCCCACACTATAGTTCCACCGGTCGGGTATGTAGGTTGAATTTCGATAATACAATCAGGCAGGATAAATCCTTTTTGATGAACATCCGGTTGAAAAGAAGTAGTATCAAATCCGGCAGCTTCCACCTGTGCCAAAGTTTTTTTCTCTACCACCAACATAATGATGTTCCCATTGGGCAACTTCTTAATATCATGGTGCTGCATG
>CAZNRQ010000193.1:0-6164 GCA_964574845.1 uncultured Bacteroidales bacterium | reverse complement strand
GAAATGGGTGTGGCCTGCTCATGCAGGGCACACACAACACCCTTGCTGCATGCAAATAAAACCTGACATAAAAGTATTATCTTTGAGTGCACGCAGCAAGGCTGCTCACCGTTAGCATGCATTTAAAGCCAGAACATCAAATATAACATGCAAAGAATTTTGACAAAATTGAAAACAATGAATTATAATAGAATATCATTGATCGCAAAAATGATAGCATCTTTTGGGTTCTTTGCGACTTTGATATTTGTGTACATAGGAGTTTATCATCCAGGTCTGAAATATTTAACTTTAGCAGCTTTATTCTTATCGACAATAATTTATTCACTGACAATCTTTACATTGGTTTATAGGATATCACTCAGTTGGAAATTAATTTCAACAATATTTTTAACACTATTTCTGATTGTACTCATAGTGATTTGTATTGACTCTATTTTGACAATAATTCAATTTGGTTGGATAAAATGTGACACATGTCCTTAATGAAGAAAAACGCATGCTAACTCGGCCTTTGCATCAGCCGGGGAAGCTCCGCCGCGGCGGATAACCTCAATCATTCTCCCTCTGCAAACCCCTCCGGCACATAACCTACGCGGGCAAAGTTACGCGTCAGCAGTTCGGTTTCTACTACCTCGCCGCCTTTAAATTTCAGAATCTTCTCGCGCCAAATCTCGTTTTTGCGGTAATAGAGGCCTTCCATCTTCAGGAACTCATGTTCTTTTTCGAACACATTGTAGGCATAATCCAGTTCGGTGCTTATGCGCAAGTCGCCGTCCAGGCACTTTTCGGTCAGCCAAAGGTTGATCTGAAAAGTATGAGGTGTGTTATTCGTAAACTGATAGTCGAGGTAATTATAGAACACCGTGGCTCCGCTGCCGAAAGGCAACACACGGCCGTCGTCGGGGAAAGGATCGAAAGAATGATGATGGCGTTCGGTCACCGTCAGTGGGCTATGTATCACCAGCCAGTGGATGAGGTTGGATATCTGGCAGAGTCCGCCTCCTATGCCCGCGCGGGCCTCGCCAAACGAAAGCTCCATGCCGGGCAGGTAGCCGCGGCGTCGGGTGGTTAGCCCTACGAGTTTGCAAAACGAAAATGTCTCGCCGGGGTGTATCAGTATGCCGTCAATCTTTTGAATGGCAATACGCAGGTTGGTCACTTTGTTGATCTGAAGCTGCATATCCGTCACCCCCAGTTTTTTCAGCAAAACCGATTGATGTTTCTTCACCCGGAAGGGGAGTTTCCCGGAAGAGCGCTTTTGGGCGTAGTTTTTATTATCCGTAAGCCAGGTGATGCGGCGCTGCAGGCGTTTGGTCCATACGGCAGCAAAATAAAGCCAGGGATGGCGCTGGCTCAGAAGTTTTGTTTCGCTCAATGCTCAGTTTGTTTTAAGGTGGCCAACTGACTTCACAACAATAGCCGTAAAGCCTGATGCAAAAATAGGCTTAATTAGAATGTAATGATCTCAGTAAGAGAAAAAATATTCCTTTACTATCAGAGGCTAAGCAGCCATTGTTCTGCTGCCGCGTGATCAATAAATACCTTGGCTTTCATACCGCGGTTCACGGCTACGGTTTCCCAGAAAACAACTTTTTCTATCTTTTCGGGTTTGCACACCAGGGCTATTCTTGCCTCGTGAGGTACGGTTTCGGAAATAAACACTGCCGATTTGAAAATATCAATGGTTTCCAGTGAATAATCAAATTCTCTTTCGTCTATCAGCACCTTGTTGCATCCCGCCGAAATCGCGGTTCCCAATATGGCCATAGAGTATTCTTTTACCTGGTCGAGGTTGTCGTCTTTTCCGCTGGCTTTTACGGTAAGCAGGTCGTCTTGTTGTTCAAAGGTATAGTCTATCGCCATCTTTCCCGGTTATTAATTTTAGTCTTGCGCAACAGCTTTGTTCCGCTGCGGCCAAAATTAGTGATTAAAGTATTCAGTGCCCTGATGCAAATCCTGATTTAAATCAATGTTAACAGTCAAAAGTGTAAGCGCTGAAATCAAAGGTTAGGCCTTTATTTTATTTTGCGAATACTGAGCAGGGCCATGTTGCGTGTTTCGTTATGGATAAAGGCTGTCAGATCCGCCAGCCTGAGTTTGATCTCTACCTTATCGTTCACTGTAAAACTTCTGTAAAGTTCGAGTTCCGATAACAAACCACTGCAAGGCGATTTGAACACCAAATGTTGTGGCATTTTCATATTCAGATCCGCCGGACTTATCTCCAAAGTGTCTGTGGACAAAGTAAACTCCATCCAATAGATGTGGTAGATCTTTTCGCCGGCATGACCGTCCGAGGCATTCCAGTCCTTTTGCAGCATTTCTATCTTGCTGATCTTTGCGCTTACGACCACTGTGTCCGTCGTGCCCGACTGAGCAAAAACAGCGCTTGTAAGTAGTAAGCCTAAGATAAAAACCGTTATTAGCTTCATAAACTTTGATTCGGCGAACTTACTTACTTGAAGCTTTTTTCTTTTTGGTGCTGGCTTTGGCTTTGGGATTGTAGTCCAGTGCCAGGTTGGTCCAGTATTTCAGTTTGGTATCCGTATCCACTGTATGGGGGTCGACAAACACAAAGCCCATCATAGATTTTCCGGAGAAGTCCATAGGACGGCAACCTTCTATTTCCAATACGGTTTCGTTCAGGGCAGGGTCGAGGCGCACCATCAGTTCGTCTTTTATAATACCCATACACATTTTGTCGTCGACCATAAAACACAATCCGCCAAACATCTTTTTCTCTTCCACCTTGAGATGCGAAAGGGCTAAGAGTTCGCGGGTGCGGTCGGCTAAAGTTTCGTTATATGCCATAAGCTGTTGTTTTATTATTTTGCTCTCATTTTATTTCCTTTGGCGTCGTGTGTCACTTCGGCCAGTCCGAGTTGCTCCATCAGGGGAGGAATATACATGCCGAATCTGCCGCGCAGTCCTTTTTTCAGGCCATACCATCCGCCCACAGGGTTATGTTCTGATCGGCCCCAGGCTTCCACCGTACCTTCTTTGGCAGGTTTCTGCTCGTCGGCACTTCCCAGTTCCATCCAGTCGCCATGTTGTTTCAGCATGCTGTGGAGGTCGTTCAGGCAGCTATAATCGTAATGTAATATTGTCTTGCCCACCGTGCAAACCAATATTTCTTTTCCGTCTTTTATGTCTTTATGCATGGTAAACTCCGAGGATAAGGGAGGAGTTTTAAGCACCCATGGGTTTTCTTTGGTTCCGGGTTCAGTTGTCATTTTTGTTCAGTTTAGTATTAGTTGAGGTTTATAGAGTAATGTTATTATTGCCGGCATCTATTAGCTCCTGCCTTCGTTTGCGGTATTCAATGATGGGTTTATCGCCCATGATCAGGTGTTCGTTCATGCCTGCAGCACTTTTCCCGGGCAATTGTGTCACCACCACTCTCTTGTCCTGCCTAAGAATGATGATGCTCGACACCTTGCCTATATAGTTGAACAATTGTTTGAGCAGCGGAATGCGTATCATGTTCTGATAATACCTGATATAGATGATGCTGTTCTCCTCATCCACCGGAACAAAGGCTGCAAAAGCCCTGATCTTATCCGATATCAGGTTTTGCCAGATATTGGGAAAATGGAACTGCAGTTGAAACAGCTTTTCATAATCCTGAATTTCTCCGGGTTTCAGCGGTATGGTATTGCCGTCGTCAATACGGTTGTCCACATAAAAAGTAAGCAGGTCGTTTTCGAGGGTTACCACAGGGCCATTCACCAGGGTTTTGTTTCCGCGGCCAATGGTGGTGCGGTGAACAAAGGGAAGATGCACTACATCCAGTTGGTTCTCTATGGCTCTTGAATAATGAACTCCCCAGTGGTCTTTAAACGAAGAATAAGACATAGAAGCCAATTCTGTAAAGAAAAAAGGCTGTTCAGTAATTTTATCCTCATCGCCCCACCACAGCCAGATGAGTCCGTGGGCTTCATAAGTGGTATATGCCAACACCTTCATACTTTCAGGCACCTTATGGTTTCGGCCGTTGGCAGGGATCATTTTAACCTTTCCGGCACTATCGTATAGAAAACCATGAAACGGACACTCCAGTTTCCCATCTACAATTTTACCGCACGAAAGCGATACCCCGCGATGGCAACATTTGTCAGCAACGCAGCAGGCCTCGCCTCTTTCATCGCGCCAGAGAGCGAGGTTCTCGTTAAATCTTTTGATCAAAAGAGGCTTGTTTTTCTTCAGCTCCTTCGATTCGAGTATCACGTACCATTGGTTGTATATCATAGCCTAAGCGATTTATGGGTGCAAAGCTAAAAGTAACCAAAAAAAAGCCTGTTCTTCCGGAACAAGCCTTTTTAAAGTCATTAATTTGTCTGAGCTAAGAGATTACTTTTTCTTCTGCAGATCGTTCGCGATCTTTAAAATATATTGAAGGCCTTCGGTATTCACCGAATAAATACTCATTTTTCCTTCTCTAACTTTATTCAGTATACCGTAATCTTTCAAAAGACCTAAATGTAATGAGGTCTCAGCCTGTATCAGGCCCAGTTTTTCGTAGATCTGGGTTACATTGAGTTTTTGATTTTCTAACAGTAGCTCTATGATCTTAACCCTAACCGGATGCGTCATTACATTGAGTTTCTTGGCTGCAAATTTAACTTTCAGTACTTCTTCTTTTAGATTTGTTTGCATTTTTTTTGATTTTAGTTGATACAAATTTAATGAAAATATTCCAATATTCTTTTAATTATTGCATAATAATAGTTTCATCCTTTTCGATAAAGGTACGATAAAAAAACTTTGCAAACTTATTGAATGCTTAAATAGAAGAAATAAAAGGCTGTATTGTTCTACGAAAACGTATGAATCTACTTGAAATCTATAGATTTAACCATATCGTCAATATCCGATTTGGTCGCTTCCTTCACCGGATCGCTTGATATTGTGTTGATGATAAAATTGAGCGATTTTTCGTAGAGATAATAAGAGCGGCAATAATACTTGGTGTCTTTATCATATTGCTTCAACGAAAAAATATAGTAGAATTCTTTACCGTCGACAGTCAGTGTGCCTTTTTCCAATACCTTGGCTTTGCAATTTTCCACGCTAAAACTAGAGTCAATTTGTTTAGTGGTCATATTCCCCCATACTTCTTTGGCAGTCTTAGTGTTCGACATGTTGGGAACATTGATCTTGACAACAAAGAGGTCGCCCTTGCCATTGGTCAACTTTACATCCGATTGTGGGTCGAAGATTTTGTCTTTGATGTACCATCCGCCGGCAATACTAAAAGAATAGTTGAACCTTTTACTTTTAAACTCGTTCTGGCTCATGAGCAGAAAGGGTAAACATAACCCTAAAATTAAGAAGAATACCTTTTTCATAGTGAAAAATTAAAGTGACTACAAATATAAACCAAATCAGAAGAATAGAAATGATATTTCCCCATGCTACTCAAAAATTCTGCCAAAAGTTTGTTTAGGGAAACATCAGATTATTATTAAAAAACGTATATTTGTATCAATAAATGAAGGGGCACATGATCACTTGCCCGCAAAAAAAATCTGAAGCATGAAACTCATTATAATCAATGGCCCCAACCTAAACCTGATAGGTGTCAGGGAGAAAAATATCTATGGAGAGAAAACTTTCACTGAATACTTTGCCGAATTGGTAGTGAGGTTTAATTCAGTCAATCTGGAATATTTTCAAAGCAATGTCGAAGGCGAGATCATTAATAAATTACATCAGGTGGGGTTCACCTACGATGGTGTCATTCTGAATGCAGGTGCCTATGCGCATACCTCTGTTGCTATTGCTGATGCTGTACGAGCCATTGCTACTACCGTTATCGAAGTTCATATCTCCAACATCTTTGCCCGCGAAGAATTCCGGCATGTATCACTGATTGCGCCTGCCTGCAAAGGAATAATATCAGGATTGGGACTTGATTCGTATAGGTTGGCTATCGAATCATTTATAAGGTAGTAACTAATTAGCACGGCTTTTTCTTGCTTATTTGGTACTGATTTACCAAATTATTTTCTATTATTTTTCGTTTAGGGTATTATTGCCTATATTTGTTTGACCAAACCTGAATTGATGCCAAAAAAAGATACTGTAGTTCTGTTTCATCCTTTGCCCTGGGAAAAAGGAAATAAAAAGGCAAGGGTTCCCTACACACTATTGTTTCTCGA
>CAZNRQ010000192.1:1607-6172 GCA_964574845.1 uncultured Bacteroidales bacterium | reverse complement strand
AATACCCGGCCCATGTCATTGCTTCGCGATTTCATTTCCTTGTTTTTTCCCCGCCTCTGCGCCGCCTGCGATGCTGCCCTGCTCAGTCACGAAGAGGTATTGTGCACCCTTTGTTGGCATCAGCTTCCCCTGACGGGTTTCCACAAGCTTGACGACAATGCCGTCAGCCGTATATTCTGGGGCAGGGTCAATATTACTCATGCAGCTGCCTTATGCTATTTTCAGAAAGGCGGCAAGGTGCAGCACCTCATTCATCTAATGAAATATAAAGGCCGTAAAGAGATAGGGGAGTATTTGGGCAAAATTTATGGCAAACAGTTGCGCGATGTGGAACTGTACCGTGACGTGGATGTGATTGTCCCCGTTCCGCTCCACCGCCGGAAACAACGCAAGCGCGGTTTTAACCAAAGCGAATACATTGCTCGTGGACTGTCTGTAAGCATGAAGCTGCCCATAGACACCAAATCCCTGGTCAGGGTGACACATTCCGAAAGCCAGACCCGAAAATCGCGCCTCAAACGATGGGAAAACGTGAAAGAGATCTTCGTGGTGAAAGAGGTTAAAACCTTGCAAAACAAACACGTTTTGCTGGTCGACGATGTGTTGACCACAGGTGCCACCATTGAGGCCTGCTCCCGCGAACTACTGAAGATACAGGGCGTGAGCGTTAGTGTGGTGGCGCTGGCGAGTCCGGTAAGGTGATGCAGCTTACAGCTTATTTCAAAATAAAACAGTGATGTAGGCATTGCCGCCTACAGTTTTGCCGCTAAAACAGCCGAACGGCGGTAATGTTTCACTTTTCCTTTCTCATCAAAGAGTTCGGCGTAAATCAGGTAGATGCCGATATTGGCTTTTTGTCCGTTTTCCTTGGTGCCATCCCACGAAAATGTTTCGTTGCCTGAAATATAGCGGCTTTTCAGCAGATATTTTATCAGGCGGCCCTTAGCATCGTATATGGTGATGCTCAGTAGCTGCCCCGGGCCACTGCTTTTGCAACTGATGATAAGATTATCATTATAGCCATCATTATCCGGCGAGAATATTTCGGGGCTGATGCTGATGGCCTGGTCGTCGGCTTCGCCCTGCGAAAACTGTGAATTGGGGTAAGCCGGCGTAGCAAACCCAACGGATTGGGCCGCCGAATGCCAGTTGGTGAGATCGGAAGCCGGGCGGTTAAAATCGATACGCTCCAGCGAAACTCCTTCGATAGACGACAACAAAGAAAATTGCATGGAAGAAGTATAATTCATGGCATCAATAAAGGTATCTGAATAGGTCTTCAGCGCCACACTACCTTCGTCATTCAGAAGGCTCGGAAACGAAGCCATAGTAATGAATCCGTTTGGGTTGGGTGTATAATACTGACTTTTGACCCTATCGGCATTTGTGGATAACAGTATATAATCTTCTGGAAAGCTGAGATAATTATCATTGGTTAAAGAGTAGGCAGTGGTGGTAGAAGATAGTGTCAAATCCTTACAATCAAGCACCTTTCCGGAACGGTTATAAATTTCAACAAAATCTACCCCATCATCTTTGGGGTTGAAAAGCACCTCGTTAATGACCATATCGGCCGAGTCGGGCAATTCAGGAATAGCAAAACGAACGGTTGAATTTGCTACCATTTTATTCCCCGAACAATCGAAAATACTATCGGAGACAGTTAGGGTATAAACGATGTATTGTTGAAAAGCCGTAGAGAAATACAAGGTGACGATCTTGTTATCTGGCCATGATAGTTTCATAAGATAGGGATTCCCAATGGCATGGTCAACCGTGTATTTGGTCAATACTTTCATCTGAACACTGTCCAAAGGTTTGTCAAAATATATCCTGACACCATGCAGGTCGTAACGACTTGCGGAAGCCCTGACCAGCACAGGAGATTCATGATCGGCGTTGGCCGCATCAACTGAATTGATCTTTCCGGGAGTGCCTCCGCTTGGGTCATTGCTTACCTTCCAATTCGACAACTCACCACAAGGATTATCGGGGTCGATGCGCTCCAAAGCCCATCCGCCATCATCTTTCGTTGAATTCATATACCATTTGTCGGAGTAATTGACGAAAGATATTACATGCTGCATGGTGTCCAGCAGTTCGACCACTTCTCCTGTGTTGGTAAGCAAAAAGCCGGATACTTCAGCAACCGGACCATATGTTTCGAATGATGGTGCACTGCCGGCCGAAGAAATAATTAAATATCCTTTGGCTTCAATGGTAATATCCGGAATGGACTTATGAGTGCCCGAAAGTGATAGTTTCCATCCTGACAGGCTTATGGGAAAATCGGTCCTGTTATAAAGTTCGAGGTATTCAAGGTCGGGCAGCCCCACCGCAGGGTCAGGATCGGCCATGATTTCGTTGATAACAATGTCGAATGATTGCGCTACATGCAGTACAAAAGTTTTACTGATATGAACCAAATAATTACCGACACAATCAAAAATAGTATCACTGTAAGAAAGGGTATATAATATGTTTTGCTGTAAAGGATTTGATAGCAATAAAATGATCTTTTTATTATCCGGACTAATAAGGTTGGCTGACATAGGAGACCCGATGCCATGGTCAATCACGAAACCGGCAGCATCGAGCATGGTTTCATTTCCAAGAGATTCATTCAATAGTATCTCAATCTGGTTGGGGTCTGTAATCTTTATGTCAGAAATTTGTGGTGAAAGAGTGTCCGGGTTCGAGGTACAAACAGAATTCTGACTGCCGGGTGTGCCACCTGAAATATTGGCAGAAGCTATCCAATTACCGGCTTCTCCGCAGGGATTATGTGCATCGATTTGTTCCAAAGACCAACCGCCGTCTTTTTTTGCATTATCACGATACCAACTGTCGGAGTATTTGACATAATGAATAAGTTGGTCGTTTTTATCTTTCAGAAAGATACTGGCTCCCGTATTAGTCAATGTAAATGAAGAAAAGGAAATATTGGGACCATAGACATCGAATACCCCTCCCGTGTTGTCATCCGTAATTATCAAGTAGGAATTAGCCAGAACTGATATTTCAGGGAATGTGTGAACCGAAGTGCCAACGGTCAATGTCCAGTCCTTCAGATTTAAATTGTAAGGAGTATTGTTTTTAAGTTCCAAATATTCGAAATTGGGTAGCCCAACAGTTGGGTCGGGATCGGCCATAATCTCATTAATAACGATATCGAATGGTTTGGGGTTATAATATACAAAGGGCAAACTGGCAGTAGTCATGGTGTTGCCGGAATTATCCTTAACCCCCGAAACTCCTAAAATATAGTTCGTACCTTCAGTAAATGTGAGTGAGTAGGTAAGGTGAACCAGAGTCGGATCACTGTTGTCTTTTGTGGATGTTAGCGGGTTACCCAGTCCAGCTACCATATAATTTGAAATGTTTTCAGCCGTCCCTTCCTCCACAGCTTCGCTAAATCTAAGCTCAATATCATTTCCGCTCACTGCTTTAACCGATGTCACTTCAGGGGCAATGGTATCAACAATTATTGGGCCCGCATAAATGTCATCAAAATAAAAATTGGTTTTATTTGTGCTGGTATACTTGCAAAAGACTCCGAAATAAGCGGAAGTATTTATACCGACATCAAAGCCTGAACCCACCAGAACAAGGTTGTTGCCGCCTGTGGCATCCGCATATAAGCGCCAATTGCCAGCGTTGTCGTGCTCTGCTTTTATCCTGTAACTGGAAGAAGCTCCTGTAAAACAATTATGTGCGGCAATGATTTTTTGTATAGTGGTTCCATTTTGCCTATAAAAAGAGATACTATCCCATTGATCATTGTTATCGTCGCCAAACTGCACAAAATAGCCGTTCAGGTTGCTTTCTAAATTCGGAATATCAGAAACCAGATAGACCCTGCAGTTGTTTAGTTTAGAAGTGTTGAAGGCGAGACGTACCCAAAAATCCCATTCTTTGTTTGCCAGATTGGCCATAGAAGAGGCCACTGACAATGAGGAGGTGTCTGCCAGGCTACCGTCTAGTTGGAGTCTGGGTTTCACACTCCACGAGCTACTGGAGTAATTGGATATTTGAAATTGCAGGGTATCGCCCGTCCATGCGGGATTATGGGCGAAATCGCCATCGGAGAAATCGTCGGTAACCTGTGCTAAGGAGGTTAGTGGAAAAAGAAATAATAAGAAAAGAAGTTTTTTCATATCAAATGAATTCCAGCCACTAAGGTATGAAAAAAAAACCACCCGCCTATGGGCGGATGGCTTTTTTTTGCTTAACCTTTTAAAAAATCTGAAAATGAAATGGGGGTGGCTGCCTATCTGATTATGGTGACAGTGCCGTTAAAATCCTTGGTGTCCACGCAGTCGCCGTGGTCGCCATAATTGATGGTGAGCACGTAGTAATACACTCCGTCGGCTTCTTTGCCGCCGTCCCAGGCATGGTCGGAGTTGTTGTAATCGTCCGATTCAAATATCTTTTTGCCCCAGCGGTTGAATACCTTCAAATTGCTTCCGGGGAAGTTTTCGATACCGGTGATCTTCAACACATCGTTCAATCCGTTGCCGTCGGGAGTAATGATATTGGGCAGCACCAGCGCACAGTTAATAGAA
>CAZNRQ010000192.1:0-1507 GCA_964574845.1 uncultured Bacteroidales bacterium | reverse complement strand
TCCGTTGCCGTCGGGAGTAATGATATTGGGCAGCACCAGCGCACAGTTAATAGAATTGATGATGCGTTCGTCGCTCACTGTGGTGCATCCTGTCACCTCGGCCTTGTAAGTGTAGGCCTGGTCGGGTGTAAGACATTCTACCAGTATGTCGCGCGAGGTTTGTCCTATGCTGATGTTGTTCTGGAACCATGCGTAGGTGTAATGATAGAGGGGGTTGTCGAGATATCCGTTGGCATCGGCCACGTGCATATGCATTTTGGCATAGGAGCACATAGAGGTGTCTTCGCCAATGGTGATGGTAGGTTCGGGATAAATGGTCACCTGAATACTATCGGTTTGTCCGCAATTGTAGCCAAACTCTTCGGCCACGGTCACACTGTAGAGACCTGTTACGGGAGCGGTAATGGTTTGGGTGGTATCGCCGGGATTGTTGGTGCTCCACTGGAATTGGTAGCCCACGGGGTTGCCTGCATCCAGGGTTACGGGTATGGTGCTGCAGATGTCGGGGCCCAGATCGACAGGGGCAGGCAGTGACAATACCCTGACGAATACCGTATCGGTGCCTGTACACGTGAGGGTTTGGGCCTGGTTCTGGTTTTGCACCACCACGCTATAAAAACCTGTTGTGGTGACGGGTTGGGTCTGGTTTACGTTTCCTGTGGACCAGCTATAGATATCACCAGCGCCGGCATCGAGCATATAATTGATGTTGTTGCCGCAAAGTGTGGTATCGTGTCCGAGGTTGGGATCGGGAGTTTGCACTACCTGGATATTGAGGGTGGTGTCGTAAGAGCAACCGTAGGCATCGATAACCGTAACGGTATAAGGATAGGTGCCGCTGGCATTAGGTATTACCATAACGGTGGTATCATTGATGATGTGCAAAAACGAACCGCTCCAGATAACTGTGTCGATAGGAACCTGGTAGCTCCATCCGCCGGGCAGAAGAGAAGGATCGAGATTGAGCGACCACCAGAAAACGTAGCCGTTGTCGATACCCCAGTTGTCGGTGATCTGAATGTTCCAGGTGCCATTGAGCGGGCAGCCAATAAGTCCGCTGAGCGAAGCATCGGGAGTGAAATAGTTGGTATGGGCAATGGTATCGGTGGCCGGTATGGGCGAAGTTCCTGCATCCAAAGTGTTGAGATAACCTTGTTGGGTATAGATCTGCGACCAGCAATACACCCATGGTATACCCGGAGCATTGGCCGAGGGGTCGCAGGCCGGGGTTCCGTCGGTATCGTTGGCCTGACCGAGGTATGAGCCACCTGAGTGGTCGTTGCCATCTAATATCACCTGCTGACCGTTAGGACAAATAATGGAGAATCCAAGGTCGCCGGCAAAAGAGTGTTCTATATCCACACAAATGGAAAGAACATCGTTGGCCGAGGTGATGGTTTGGCCGGGCAGAAACTGGGTAAATGTTACGTAAGTATTATAACTTCCCGGAGGGCAGTTGGGGCCGTCGGGGATGAAGGTAACGCTATCATAACGTTGGGATGAAGAT
>CAZNRQ010000191.1:0-6173 GCA_964574845.1 uncultured Bacteroidales bacterium | reverse complement strand
CATTTATAATGTTTACCCTTTTTCTTATTTCCGAATGTAGAACAACCCTGAAATATGCAAAATGATCAGCAATGTAAAACTATTAACTTTCAATAATCCTTGTTAAATCAGTGGAATTTTTGCCTGCCTAAATGCAAAACTACCAAAATAATCTAACTTTGCAAAGACGATACTCAAAAAAAATGTTAAAGAAAAAGTCATGAAAATGAATGCTGCCGATATAAGGAAAACGTTTACCACCTTCTTTGCCTCGAAAAATCACGCTATTGTGCCATCGGCACCCATGGTTGTCAAGAACGACCCTACTTTGATGTTCACCAATGCCGGAATGAACCAGTTTAAGGATATATTCCTTGGCAATACCACTGCAAAACACCTAAGGGTGGCTGATTCGCAGAAGTGCCTTCGCGTGTCGGGAAAACACAATGACCTGGAAGAAGTAGGGCACGATACCTACCACCACACCATGTTTGAAATGCTTGGTAACTGGTCGTTTGGAGATTATTTTAAAAAGGAAGCCATCGAATGGGCTTGGGAACTGCTTGCCGGCATTTACAAGATTGACAAGGACCGGATGTATGTCACCGTGTTTGAAGGCGACAAAACCGATGGTATCCCAGCGGATACGGAAGCATTGAACTATTGGAAAAACCATATTGCGGAAGATCGTATTCTTTTTGGTTCGAAAAAGGATAACTTCTGGGAAATGGGCGATACGGGCCCCTGCGGACCTTGTTCGGAGATACATGTGGATATTCGCGACGATGCCCAAAGAAAATTAGTGGATGGCAAAACCCTAGTGAACAAAGGTGACCCGCATGTGATAGAAATCTGGAACCTCGTGTTCATTGAATTCAACCGCCTTTCCGATGGGAAACTTTACCCTTTGCCTGCAAAACATGTGGATACAGGAATGGGATTCGAAAGACTTTGTATGGTGATTCAAGGGAAAAAATCCAATTATGACACCGATGTTTTCCAACCCATCATTATGGAAATAGCACAAATGGCAGGAAAGAAATATGGTGAGAAAAACAAGGCCGACATTGCCATGCGCGTGGTGGCCGACCATTTGCGTGCCGTGAGTTTTGCCATTGCTGACGGGCAACTTCCATCGAACAACAAGGCTGGTTATGTGATTCGCCGCATACTGCGCAGAGCCGTGCGTTATGGTTATACTTTTCTTGGATTTAAAGAACCGTTTCTGCATGAATTGGTGCAGGTGCTTGTGAAACAAATGGGCGAATTTTTCCCTGAACTGCAGTCGCAGCATGAACTGGTGAGGAAAGTGATAGCCGAAGAAGAAATTGCATTCCTGCGCACACTTTCGATAGGCATTCAACGTTTCGAGAATTATGTGCAGCAAAATGCAGCTAAGAAAATAATTGATGGGACTTTTGCTTTTGAACTGTTCGACACGTATGGATTTCCTTTCGACCTCACGCAACTGATGGCCAAGGAGCAGGATTGGGATATTGACATGGACGGTTTTAAAATGAAAATGGAAGAGCAAAAAAGCCGTTCGCGAAATGCAGCAACCGTGGACACCGAAGACTGGGTGGAGATGAAACCTATTGAGAACACTGAATTTGTGGGCTACGATACCCTTAGCACCGAAGCTGAAATTTTGAAGTACCGTAAGATAAAAACAAAGGATAAAGAATTCTTTCAGTTGGTGCTCGACCGCACTCCTTTTTATGCCGAATCAGGTGGACAGGCTGGTGACCGAGGTTACCTTGAAGCAAATGGAGAAAAAATTTCTGTTGAAGACACAAAGAAAGAAAACAACCTTACAATTCACATCACTAAAAAACTTCCCAAGGAACTTACGGCAACTTTTACGGCAGTGGTTGATAAGAAAAAAAGGAAGCAAACCGAGAACAATCACTCCGCTACCCACCTTCTGCATTCCGCATTAAAGCAGGTGCTCGGCACACATGTGGAGCAAAAAGGTTCGCTGGTTGACGATGAGCGCCTGCGTTTCGATTTTTCACATTTTTCGAAAATGACAAATGATGAGATCATCCGTGTGGAGGCCATCGTGAATGAAAAAATAAGGGAAAATATTGCCGCCGAAGATATGCGCAATGTGCCCATGAGCGAAGCGCAGAAAATGGGTGCCACAGCGCTCTTTGGTGAAAAATATGGCGACCATGTTAGGATCATGGCGTTCGACAGGGCTTATTCCATGGAGCTTTGCGGAGGTACGCATGTGAAAGCTACCGGGCAGATTGGTATGTTCAAGATCATTTCCGAAAGTGCCATAGCTGCCGGTATCCGCAGGCTGGAAGCCATTACGGGAATAAAAGCCGAGGAGCATGTGAACGGGCAGTTGGACCTGATGGCCCAGGTGCGCGAAGTGCTGAAAAGCCCCAAAGATGTGGTGAAAAGCATTACCCAACTTCTCGACCAGAACAGTGCGCTGCAAAAGCAAATTGACGAATTCATGAAAGAAAAGGCGCTGGGCCTGAAAGACGAACTGAAAGCAAAAACAACCCTTTTCAATGGGATCAATTTTCTTGCTGAAAAAATTGCATTGGATGCTTCAGGAGCCAAAGATCTTGCTTACGCATTGAAAAACGATATTGAAAACCTGTTCCTTGTGCTTGCCTATGAAAGCGATGGAAAACCGGGGCTTGCAGTGATGATATCCGACAATCTGGTTGCGGAAAAAGGAATGGATGCAAGTAAAATTGTACGTGAGCTTGCCAAAGAAATTCAGGGTGGGGGAGGAGGCCAACCTTTCTTTGCCACGGCTGGAGGTAAGAAGGCCGAAGGGATTGAGAAGGCGCTGGAAAGGGCAAGGGCGTTTGTCGTTTGACGTTAGACGTTAGACGTTGTTTGCAGGAATGCAATTTTCACTTCTTATTTTTTAATGAAATCCGAAAGCAGCCACATATTTCTTTTCAATTTATCATTAAACAATCAGGTTGTTCCGGCGACATTTTCGGTGAAGCCAGCAATCACTGAAAGTTTGTGTGTTTTTCTTTAAAACCTTACGGAAATGGCCTAAAGGAAAGGTGAAAACCTTGCAGTAAAAGGTATGTTCCCTCCGGTGGTAGCCATTATTTTCTCAACAAATAAAATATTTGTAATTACAGGAATTATTTTTATATTTGCAGGGATATTATCTGAAAAAGCAATTATAATACTTAAAAATACAGGTATAATATTTATGATTACATAAAATAAATTTATATTTGCAATCAGAATAAATACATTTACAAATATTATTCCCGTAAAAACATTTATTCAAAATATAGACACGGGAATGATAAATGTTGAAAAGTAAACGGTGAAAATTGGAGAGGTTATACCTTTCATTAAAGCACAAAGTGCATCATTTGAATATTAAATTGTAAACACAATGACTGAAAAGAAACTAAACAAGAAGTTAATTGTAACAACAAATTTCTATGGGATGACCGACGGGCAGTTTATTTCCAAAACTAGTACCATGGCAAAAGAAGCCGGGGATAATCCCTCGTATGTACCTGGCTTGAACCCAACGCCGGGAGATGTTTTAACTGTAATTGATGATTTAAAAACGCTCCTGAAAAAACGCGCTGACCTGAAACAGCAACAAAAGGCGCTTACTAAAAATATACGGGCTAAGAAAGATAAAATAACCGATATTTTTACCAGCAAATGGACACCCCAAGTGCAACTTGCCGTGGGCGATGATTTGGGGAAATTATCCAAACTTGGATTTGGTGCTAAAGGTTTGTTCGACGGGCATTCGGAAGATGCAGGAGCTAAGGCTGCCAATACTTCGCCTCTCATTGTTGCAATTGACACTAACAAGAGTATGATACATACATTGCGTATTGTAAACAGCAAAAGCGGCCGTGCAAAACTGCCGCCCGACGCCCGGCGCATTGATATTTACATGTCAATTGGCGACACCGAGCCAGTAGATTTTCATAAATTGCAATACATGGGCAGCGCAAAAAGAGGAAAGAAAACCATACATTTTGAGCCCGAAGATATTGATAAAACTGTGTATTATATCGCAGTGTATGTTGACAAAAAAACCGACAAACCCATTTCGCAAAGCATGCCCAAAAAATCGAAGATCATTGTGCATGATTAGTGGTGAGTAAGTTTTTCCACCGCCTTTTTAAATTCTTCTTCCGTGTTGCGCAGTTTTGTTTTGCAAAATGCAATCAATTCCACGGCACGGTTGATTTTTTCGCTGAGGGTGTCAACCTGCGTTTTCTCGCTGTCAATGTCTTCAACAATTATCGACAGCTCTTCAAAAGCCTGCTTATATGTCATTGTTTTTTTCATTTTCAATATGCGTTATGGTTGAAGTGATGGAGGAACTTTTTAATTTCACTGAAATAGGTTGCCCTTCGCTAAGTTCCGAAGGGTTGGTGATTATTTTGCCATTACTCGAAACAATGGCAAATCCGCGTGAAAGAATGTTCACCGGGTCCAGGTGCCTGATGGCAATGGCTTTCTTTTCAACATTGTTGTTCTGCTTTTCAAGAAAATAAGCTGTTTTCATTTTAAAATCACTGACAACAGTTTCAAGATCATTGGTTTTTTGATCAAGCAGGTTTTCGCAATAGCCGAATATCAAATTGCCACATTCCTCAACCTGCGATTCAAAATTCTTATTGTGATCAATGATAAATGATGCAGCTTTGGTTGGTGTTTTCACGCTTGTATGGCTCATCAGGTCGGTAATACTCACATTACTTTCATGGCCAATGCCGGTAATGATGGGAATTGTAAAAAGCGCAACTTCCTTTGCCAATGCATAAGTGTCAAATGAACCAAAGTCAAGTTGCGACCCGCCGCCCCTTACGATCACAATGGCGTCAAACTCCATTTTACTATTTTTGATCTCTTCCAACTTTTGCATCACCTTTTGTTCGGCGCCCTGTCCCTGTATTTGCGTAAGATAATTTGAAATATTGAATTTGTAGCCAAAAGGATTGTTGGCCAGTTCATGTTTGAAGTCTTTTTCTCCATCCGAGTCAGGTGCGGTGATGAGCGCTATATTCTGGATCACCTGAGGAAATTGCAAGCCTTTGTTCCGCGTGAACCAGTACCCGTCAACAAGTTGAATGCTTTCCGGGTTTTCCGTAACAAGCCTGGCGAGGGTTTCCTGCCGCTCCTTTTCAATTTGCCCGAGAGTAAATGAAGCATCAATATCGGTGATGTTCAGGCGCAGGCCGTATTGCTTGTGGAAACTTACTTTGAGGTTGAAAAGCAGTTTAAGGTTTTTATCAAATTTGATCTTTGTCTGCCGTTCAAAATTCGCAATGATGTGATACGACCATTGCCAGATTGCAGCATCAAGCCTGGAAAGTCCTTCTTCGTTTTTTTCAATCAGGGCAAGAAAACAGTAATTGCGGTCAGGATAATTCCTGATGTCGCTAATTTCGGCAATCACCCAATAGGAGCGATCGGCAAAATTATCGTCGAGCACATCTTTTATTTCCTGTGCAAGCTCTGAAAGGGTGATATATTCGGGTGTAAACAACATTTTTTTTATAAAATCCAGGTCTAAATATCCATATCTCAGGATTCTAATGGAGGGGATTGTAGGCTTGGGGATTCACTTAGCATTTTCTTCAAGAGTAATCACATCCCTTATTTGGATGGACAATTCCGGGATCTTATTTTTAACCACATCCCAAACGATTCTATAATTAACCCCCATATAATCATGTATCAACTTATCTCTCATTCCGGCCATATGCTTCCAGCCAATGGCTTTCCATTTTAATTTATGATCAGCAGGAATTTTCTTTGAGGCTTCTCCAATAATTTCAAGGCTTCTGACAACGGCTCTTTTAAGGGTTTCATCATGAAAGAAATCGTCTTCTTTTGTTTCGGAAGTGATCACCGACAGAATAAATTCACACTCATCGTGGATGTGCTTTAAATATTCAAGGAATTCTTTAAGCATACATGACCTCCTTTAATATTGAGGAACCAAAATAAGGGCTTAATCCATTGCGGGTAACAATTTCCACTTTTTCATTACAGAAAAGGTTCTCAAGATATTCACACAAGTCCATAAAGTTGTCAAAATTTTCCTTTTCCGGAATGAAGTCAATCAATATATCAATGTCACTGGTTGGTGATTGTTCATTTCGGGCATAAGAACCAAATAATCCAATTTGCTTCACACCAAGATTTATCATGTCCTGTTTATG
>CAZNRQ010000190.1:323-6196 GCA_964574845.1 uncultured Bacteroidales bacterium | reverse complement strand
TGACCGGGATGTCCTATATCAACTAGTATTCGCATAACCTATTACATAAACATTCGCTTTAGCCTAATCCTGAGTAGTGTGTCTTTTTCAAAATTTAGAAATACATTAAAGTCTTTTTTCTATGGGAAACAACCAAGAATCGATATCAATCTGTTTTAGCAATTTTCAACAATACAAAATAACGTCAATTATCTTAGAATTTCAACGCCCTCTTTGTTTTTTTCCATAAAAAAAACCCTGCTACTGCAAAATAGTATAAAACTTTGTTATTGATACGAGTGTATCGACTCACCTTTACCAAATTGTCCGAAAACTTAAGTTTATAATCCCTAACAGCATAGGGAACGCCGGGTTTGCCTGCCCCTCCGAAATCGAATAGTTTCCAGTTGCCTTCGGTCCCCCATTGTAAAATATTAGTGATCAAATAGTCGTTAGGGTACTTGTTAGAATGATTTTCGTCGTGACCGGCATAATAATCATAAACCAATCCATTGTAAAGTAGTTCCACCCTTACACCAATAATTTCTGCTTCATAATACACCGCGAAAAACTTACAAATACCTCGGTTACTCTCCTCGGCAAGTGCAATAAAATGAGAACAACCCGGAACAGGCAGCAAAATTCTGGAATAAGTCATTTGAATCAATTGATAGGCCTGCTGTATGGCTTCGGGGTCTTTAATTTCGCTAAATATTACTCCTTTATTAGATGACTTGGTAAAGTTACGTTTCTTGCTTTTATGAAAATTGTTAAAAATAGACTCGAAAGAATTAGCCAAATCAATTATAATGGTCAATCTTTCTTCGCATTTGAACTTATATGGGATAAACTCCGTTGGTCCGTGAGAAACACCGTATAAATTACGAAATTGCACATAAATCGCCTTACGTTTGATATCCTGAACAAAAGCCCGCATTAATAATGAAAACAATTCACTATCATTATTTTTGATCAAAGGTCCTCCCCAAATTATGGCTCTGGAGGAAAAATAACCCAACAACCCATCGTATTCCTTTTGCAGAATCACCAACAAACTTCCCACTATGACTCCGTTATTTATAAGGAAATAGCCCAGAGGTGTCCAATTTTTGGTCTTTTTTATTACCTCATAATAATATGAACTCTGAAATACATTGCCATTGGGATGCGCAACCACAAACTCTTCCCATCTGTTGAGGTCAATATCATTGAATGATCGAACAACTTTACAATTTTCCATTAACTTCTGTCAAAAATGGTGTGTATACATAATTCGTCTTACATCTGGCAAAACAACATAAATATTAGGAGCTATAAAAAAAAATTCGTTTCATTAAGTTGTTATAGCAATCTTATTCAGCGATATCAATAAATTCTCTGAACCACAACTCCAAATGAACCCATTTCCAAATTTCACGGGAAACATTGATCTTTCCCTGCAAATGTTTTTGGTATTGTTTGATGGCCTTTTGAGGGTCAACCAGATTTCTTTTTAAAAAGGATTCACTATTTAAAATATTGAGCACAATTTTCTGCCAGGCAGGAGACCGGAACCATTCGTCTTCGGGCGTTTCAAAGCCCATTTTGTCGCGTCGTGTGCGAATCTTTTCAGGAAGAATTCCCTTCATTGACTCACGCAGCAAATACTTTGTCATCCCATTCTTTATCATCAGATCACCGGAGGTAGCCATTACTTTTTCCACAATACGATAATCCAAAAACGGAACGCGTGCTTCGAGCGAAAAATACATTGAATTCCTGTCTTCCCACTTCAACAAATGCTCTAATTTATATTCGAAATGATCTAAAAGTGCATCTTTGAGACTTCCTGACCCATATAAATTACCGGCAATGGAGTTGTTGTTTTTATATTTTTCAATAAACTCTGGTTTTAAATATCCCTTTTCATTCACCCGGGTGCTGGTACGCATCCGTTCTGGAAGCATAAAGTAAATAAAGGTTTTGACACCAAATAAGCTTTTGTGTTTTTGAATATAATGGAATATCTCTTTAAATAGTTTGCCGATGCGGCCATGTTTCAAGAGATCTTTAAAATAAAATCCAAAAAAGTAGTGATAACCAGCAAATTCCTCATCGGCTCCTTGTCCATCGAGGGTAACCACAACCTTACCCTTTGCCAGTTCCATAACCTTAAACTGAGCATAAGGCGAAGTTCCCGGAATAGGTTCTCCGTGAGCTTTCACAAAATTATGCATATCGTGTTCCAGAGAAGAGGCATCGGGAGTAATATATGACATGTTTTTCAGTTGTGAAGCATATTCCTGTATAAACTCTGTTTCATCCCCTGTCTGACCCTTGTTATAAACTGCCGAAAAAGTATTCAAATCCTGCTTATCATATTTCTGAAGCAATACAGAAACAATACTGGAAGAGTCTACCCCTCCGCTAAAACAAACTCCCACTGGAACATCGCTGCGCAAACGCAATCCCAATGAAGAAGTAAATAAATCTAAAAACTCTTTTGGATCTTTAAACCCTTCTGTCAATTTTACCCGGCTCCTAAGATTATACCATTGTTTAATTTTTAATTCATTATCGGACCCAGACGGGTTGAGATCAAACGTAACAGAATGTCCATGCTGAAGTTTCTTTATTTCAGTAAAAAATGTTCTTTCGGTTTGATCGGTTCTGTTAAAAACAAAATAATCAAAAATGCTTTGATAATCGGGCTCAGGTTTTCTATCTAGTAATGAAAGTAATGGAGGTATTTCAGAACAAAAAGCAAAATAATTCTTGGTTTGTAAATAATAAAAGGGCTTTATCCCATATCTGTCACGGGCAATAAATACTTTTTTGTCCAATTTATTATAAATGGCTATAGACCACATTCCATTGAAACGACTCATACAATTCTCGCCCCAGTGAATATAGGCATTTAAGAGCACTTCAGTATCGGTCTGCGTATCAAAGACAACGCCTTCTTTTATTAGTTCTTCGCGAAGCTCAATATAATTGTAAATTTCGCCATTAAATACTATAACGTATTTACCATCTGAAGAAACCTTAGGCTGATGTCCGGCAATACTGAGATCAATAATACTTAACCTGACAAAGCCCAATCCAATGTTGTTGTCAAGAAATACTCCCTCATCATCCGGGCCGCGATGCTTCATAATTTGCATCATTTGGCGCAGATCCCTTTCCTGAACGTCAAGATCACTAAAATTAATGATACCACAAATTCCACACATATTCTAAGATTTTTTTTTGAGTATATTTTCGTATAAAACAATGATTTTTTGCGCAATACTGTCTGCATCTAATCCCAATTCCTGAAGACGTAGCCGGCCCAATGTCCTCTTTTTTCTTTCTGCAAAATTAAGAGCCATTTGAATTTTCGAGGCAAAGTCATTAGCATTAAAGTCTGCAATATAACATCCTTCGGTATCGCCTATAACCCATTTCACATCCCCTACTTCTGTGGCTACAATAGGACAATTGCAGGCCATAGCTTCTTTTACAGCATTAGGAGACCCCTCCATAAATGCAGACAAGACAAACACATCAACTGACCACAAATACTTGACAACATCGTTATGCGATATCGGGTAAGGGGTTAATAATTCTACATTTGAATCATTCAGCACTGCTATTGCCTCCTCACATAGCTTAACATTTTTTCTGGCATCACTCTGATCACCTAAAAATAACACATATTTTTTATTGGGGTTTAGTCCCAATTCTTGATGAAAACCATGCTCGTAAATCTGAAATTGGTCTAATCGAACTCCATTGGGAATAACATTCGCAATTTTACGCCTATACACGTATTTATCGATATTTTCCGATTTGGAAATAATTGCATTTAAGAAAGGTTGTATCACATAGGTAAGAACAGTGATATACCTGCTTAAAAACTGCGGCCTTTTGCGGCTGAGATAATATCCATAGGCATCGCTGCCCATCAACGAAAGAACGATTGGTGTATTGGGTCTTGCAAGCACAGCGGTCCAGCCGCATAAAGTATAATGAGCATGAATAATGTCATATTCATGATTTTTCAAAAAGGCTTTAAGTTTTATTACGCTTCTCCAATATCCCTTAAGCCCCTTTCCAATGACCGGAAAAAAATCAACATCAACCCCCTTATCCTGAAGCGATTTCATCTGAGCTTCTATAAAGGGGGACATGTCAAATTTTTTTGAATTCCCGCTGGCAACAAACAGTACTTTCATGACAGTTTCCACTTTATGAATTCCTGAATACCCTCTTCAAATTTCCAGGTAGGATTATAACCAAGAATTTTATTTGCTTTATCAATATTTGCATAGGTATTAACAACGTCACCAGGTTGCATAGGTTGTTTCTTAATGATGGCAGTTTTATTAAGGTGTTTTTCCAACGAAGATATTAAATGTTTTAATGATATAACGTTAGACTCACCCAGATTAATAATCTCATAACCCTTTAGTTTGTCAACCGAACTTACTATACCTTTAATAATGTCGCTGATATAGGTATAATCGCGGGCCGTGCTTCCATCGCCGAACATTTCTATTGGCTTATCATTTAATATGTGCTCCGTAAATTTATGAATGGCCAGATCAGGTCTTTGCCTTGGCCCGTATACTGTAAAAAAACGCAGGCAGAAAATGTCGAAATCATAAAGATGATGATAGGTGTGACATAACAGTTCGCTGGCTTTCTTAGTGGCTGCGTAAGGAGAAATAGGCGCATCCACGTTATCCGTTTCGACAAAAGGGACTTTTTTATTATTGCCATAAACTGAAGATGAGGAAGCAAATATAAGTCTCTTTACATCAAAGTTGCGCATGGCTTCCAATACATTAAGAGTGCCAAAAACATTTGTAGTATAATACTCTTCTGGTGAGCCAAGGGAGGGTCTTATTCCTGATTTTGCAGCGAGATGAATCACGGTGTCGGGTTTTTCTCCCCGAAAACATTTCTTCAAATCTTCCGGATGATTTATATTCCCTTCTATTAGTTCAAAATTTACATTTGCTAAGGCTAATTCTAGATTTCTATTTTTAACCTCCCTACTATAATTTAAGTCGAAATTATCAATACAAACAACCTTGTTACCTAAATCCAGCAAATAATCTATCAGATTTGATCCAATAAAACCAGCCCCTCCTGTAACCAATATTTTCCTATTTTTCATAACAAACCATTAAAATGGATTTATTCCTTATAAAACATGGTGTAAACTTCAAGTATCTTTTTTGCAACATTTTCATTGTCTAAATTAAGCTCCAGAATTCGATTTCTGCCTTCTGTAAATTTTCTCGACTCCCTGAATGATATAGCATTGGCAATTTTATTACTTACATCAGAAGCCACGAAAGAAGAAATATAATGACCTGGGACCCCTCCAAAAAGCCACTCTACATCTCCCACCGGTGTGGAAACGACCGGGCAATTGCAGGCCATAGCTTCTTTCACAACATTGGGCGAGCCTTCATGAAAAGAAGTCAACAATAAGGTATCTGCAATACTGTAAAAGTACCTTAATTTTTCATTAGGGATATCAGTTAATACTTCTAGTATGCAATCCTTGCCCAGGATATCCATAGCCTCCTTTGCAAGAATAAAATTCTTTTCAACTCTTGAGGGGTTGGTAACGAATAAAATATGTTTCTTTAACGGATCAAAGTTAGTTTCGGAAAATGCCTCGCTACTTTTAACAGGTTTGAATTCACTTATATCAACTCCATTGGGAATTATGGAAACCTTTTTTGTTAATTTTAGCTTTTTATACATCCCTTCAGACTTGACAATACAATAATTGTAACAATACTTGGATAACAACTTATTGATAATAGAAAACATCTTACTTCCCAAAGTGTAAGACCCATCTTTTCTATTTGCGCCAATAATATCATCACCCATAAATGACACAATTAACTTCTCAT
>CAZNRQ010000190.1:0-313 GCA_964574845.1 uncultured Bacteroidales bacterium | reverse complement strand
TCTCATTTCTTCGTGCAATTAAAGCAACTATCCCACAAAGCCCATAATGCGCATGAATAATATTGGGTTTTACCAATTTTAATTGTTTCCTTAATTCTAAGATGGCTTTTAAATAGCTTTTGATTCCCCTTCCATTTATGGGGAAAAAACCAATTTCAACACCCTGGTTTTTCAACGAATTGCCTTGGTTTTTTATAATCGGGCTAATTATGCCTTTTGAACCACCACTAGATACGAACAAGACTTTCACAAAATGTTTTCTATTTTTTTAATTATCAGGATGTGTATAACTGATTATTCCGCCCCTTAAATC
>CAZNRQ010000189.1:0-6206 GCA_964574845.1 uncultured Bacteroidales bacterium | reverse complement strand
GACCAGTCCAATTATACGAAAGTGCTCCGGAAGGTGTAGAAGTTAGGTTAACAGTTTGACCTGCACAGATGGGACTATTGCTTCCCGAAGTGGGAGGAATGAATGGACGAACAAATATGTGGGCCTCGAGCACCGAACTGCAACTGGTAATAGCAGTTTCCGTTACCGTACAATAGAACGTGGTGTCGGCAGTTGGCGTTATAGTAATAGTAGGAGTAGTGGCTCCATTAGACCACAAATAGGCATCGGCTCCCGTAGGTGCTGAAATGGTAACCGATTGTCCCAAACAAATTGTGTCAGGAGCAATGATGCCATAGGGCGAACAGGCACAATCCAGATAAGCATAACCAAAATGTGCTCCTTGATTCACGTGATCGCAATCCGATACAGTGAACCTTGTGGTTATATACTGACCAATATAATTGGTGAGATTCATGTTGACTTCTGTCCAGGGTTTGTAATAAATACTTGATCCTGATCCGGATAGTACAAAGCCGGGAAAGGGAACGGTAACCTGGTAAAAAGCACATTGAAGGATGTTTCCAAATTGGTCTATCAGGTCGCATTCGAAAAAGGGCTGTTCATTATCGTCATGACCTCCATCCTGAAGCACCGCAGCATAATGAAAAGTGAATTTTGTATTGGTAGAGTCGACCATGAAAGTTTGCTCGACCGAGGCTGCATTGTAGGTTTCATAGGTTCCATCATCTCCAATCTTCATAGAAGTGGTCCCGCTATATACTTGTGGGAATCCTCCATAAGGATCAGTGCCTCCCGTTACCAGCGTGAAATTTGGATCCGAACCTATGCCGGGACAATAAACTTCCGGGATATAATATGGTCTGGGAGCTCCAGCTGGACCTGTTGATGAGTTGCCTATTGTGCCGGTCCAACCCGTTATTCCATTTTCAAAACCCAGATTGGTACAAGGTCCTTGTATGGGAGGAGAATAGATGCATAAATCAAAAGATTCGCCTGATGCATTTCCGGCTAGCCAATACCTTACATAAACGGTGGACCCGGGAGTCAGCGACGGATTGTCGATCAGTGGGTTTAAACCGTTGTATCCACTGTTGGCATCGCATTCAATCTCAGTCAATGCACCGCAAGTACCTGAATAAATGCTCATACTAGCATCCGAACCGCTATTGCTGGTTTCTGCATTAAATATTAAGTGTCCTGATGCAGGAACTACCACTTTAAACCAAACATCAGCCCCAACATAGTTTCCACATGTTGGATTTGGTACTCCTGCCGATGCAGTAGCCCCTGCATTAGTGTAGGTTGTGAAATTACAACAGGTCCCCGGAGTAATTAAAATAGCTCCAGAACAATCATTATTAGCGGGTTGTGCAAGTAATTGCGCTGATGCTAAGACAGATAAAAGAAAAAGAAAAACAATTTTCAGATCGATCTTTGTTTCGGAAGTTTTAATTTTTTTGAACATTTTTAAGCGGATTGGTTTTATACTGATAGTATTACGCCTTCCAAAAATACAAAAACATTATTGATAAACAACTTTTTTTTGTTTTAATATTTTTACCTCAATTTCAAATACGTAATTTCATCTGATTTGGGCTAATCATTATTCAAAAAATCACAACTTTTTTTTTACTCAACAACTTATAACAGTTGTATAAAATAATCAATTACATTAAGCACTGTTAAAATTTTAGCAGAGCCCATAATTTCATTTAGGAATTCTGATGCCTTGTCTTTAAATGCTTTAAAGATTCTGAGGTTTTTATTTGTATTTCCTAAAAATTAAGGTAAGAAAATGGGACTATGCAAAATTGGAGAACTTTAATTTTGTCTGCCTTTTTTTGCAAATGGTTTTTTGAAATTTGAGATGTTTACTTTGAATCTAAATTCAGAAGTAATAGTTGGATTATAAGCCTATTAATTTATGACATCCATCATATCGGCGCCTATCAAAGTAGCTCCGCCCAGATTGGCTCCACGAAGATCAGCACCGCTAAGGTTTGCACCCCTGAGATCAGAACCGCTAAGGTCTGCACTGCTAAGGTCTGCACTGCTAAGGTCAGTATTTATTAGATCGGCACCACTAAGGTTTGAGTTGCTCATGTGGGCATTATACAGATCAGCGCCACAAAGGTTGGCTCCATTTAAATTGGCTCCGCTAAGGTTGGCATCGCTCAGCTTAGCATCGCTAAGATTGGCATTGCTTAAGTCTGAATCACTCAGATTAGCTCCTTTGAGATCAGCCCCTTTAAGATCTGCTTTACTTAGATCCACTCCAACGAGTCTGGCGCAATTAAGCTTTGCATTGTTAAAAATGGCCCCACTCAAATCAGCAAAACTGAGATCGGCATTACTGAGATTGGCATTGCTCAAATCAGCATTACTAAGTTTCATTTGCCGCAGATCTCCCCAACGGAGGTCTATTTCACCTTTGGAATCTCCTCTTAAGTATTCGAGAATTTTTTCTTTGTCGGTCATTTTATGACAATTTTTTTGTGCAATTTACGAAATATTTGCAAAAGTATTACAAAAATAATTAGAAATTTCTGTTTGTCAGTGAAAAATCTTCACTTGTGGTATATTATGTCCTATTACTGATAATATTTTTACTTTATCTGATAAATTAATATTAACTTTGAAAATCGAAATGATTACTTTTTTTGGTGAAAAATTAAAAATCAATTTATTGCACATGTCTATGTTAAGTCAGTAAAAAATCACCTGCAATGAGAAAAGCTCTTAAAATATTATTCCTTATTTTACTGTTGTTGCAAACATCACTTTTGACAGCGCAGCAAAAAGTAAAGGGTGGCTTCAAAGGCTGCAATGTTTATAAGTATAGTTATAAATTCGGTGTGCTGGTTGCTGGTTCAAAATTACGAACCAGTTTTTATAAATACAATGCCGCTGGTAATATTGAGGAACATATTTTCTGCGATGCTGAAGGTAAGGATGCAGACAAAGAGGTGTATAAATATGATGCTAATGGAAATCTTACTGAACTGGTTCAGTATTTTCAAAATGGGTCAATCAGTGGTCGGACAACATACACTTATGACGAAAAGGGAAATCGGATAGAAGAGGTTTGGTACGAAGAGAACAACGTGTTAAATAAGGAAACTTACCATTATGATCTGAAAAAAAACCTTATTGAAGATGATCATTATTTTGGTAAGGATTCGCTGGTAGGCAGGGATTTATATAAATATAACGATAAAGGAAAGATTGTAGAACACAAAGGAATTGACTGGGAAGGTACGATACGTGATCTGGAGAGTTATGAGTATGATACCAAAGGCAACCTTATTGAAAAGAAAAGTTGCAGTACCATTGATGCGAATTGTAAAAAAATCACTTATAAATACGACACTAAAGGGGTTGTCACCGAAGAAATTCATTTAAAACCAGATGGATGGGTTGATAAGAAAGTGGTTTATTCATACGATTCAAAAGGAAGATTATCCGAAAATACTACTTATGACGATAAGGGTTTTGAAAAGAATATTTTTGATGCAAAAGGCAACAAAGTAGAAACCGTTATGAATTATAAAGGCACTTACAGTGGCAAAGCTATTTTCAAATACGATGATAAAGGCAATCTAATTGATGAATTTTGGTTTAATCAATTAAACGAGATTTATAAACACAACGAATACGTTTTCTTTTAGAAATAAACCCTTCACCAAGCCTATTTGTCTCCCTCCATATTCTAATTGCTTATTTGTATTATACTATTTTTAGATAGTATATTGTATGTTGTTTAAATTGAAATTGCTATAATTATCGACGAAATACGAAAAAAGACGTAGATAATTGCATAAAACGACGACGTGTGAACTTTTATTTTGTATCTTTGTAACCATATTGTTCAGTTAGCGTTTAAATTCTTAACCAAAATGCGGCCCCAAAATTCCGCAACATAAGGAGGAGCCTACACTATGAAAGCAATTTTCCTAACCATTGGCCTGTTATTAGGCTGCTTATTCCTGCAAACAGAAAGTGCCTGGTCGCACAATGTATCCCTTATTGATCCTGGTGAAGGCAGCTTTCCTGAAAAAGTGAAAGGAAGTTTTACGGGGTGTAATGTTTATAAATACGGTTACAAAAATGGGGTGCTGCTGACCAACACCAAATTCCGTTATAATTTCTACAAGTTTAATGATAACGGAAGCCCAACAGAGCATGTATACTATAAACCAGGCTCTACGGCCAGTAATCGGGAAACTTTCAAATATAACGATAAGGGAAAGCTTAAAGAACAAACGGATTATTTCATGAATGGTACTATTAGCGGACGTACCACTTATACGTATGATTTGAAAGGTAACCTGATTGAGACAGTTTGGTACGAAGGACAGGATGTGGTAACGAATAAAGAAAAGTATTCGTACGATAGCCAAAATAACCTGATTGAAGAGATTCACTATTTCGGTCTGAAGGAGATAACAGGTAAGGAGTTGTATACTTATAACGCACAAGGGAAAATTACGCAACACAAAGGTCTGAATGTGGAAGGTATGGTTCGCGATCTGGATAGTTATACATATAACTCTAAAGGACAACTTTCAGAAAAAGTACTTTGTAGCGGTAATGGCAAGAATTGCAATAAGTTTTCCTATACATACGACACCAAAGGAAATTTAACTTCCGAAATTCATGTCAACGATAAAGGGATGTTGATTAAAAAAGAGACTTTTACCTATACTGCCGATGGAATATCAACTCATACCACCAACCGTAACAATGGGTTTGTAAAAGAAACTTATAACAGCAAGGGGCTCTTGACTGAGGTACTGACCAAGATCATCGGCGGGCTGAATAATAAAAAGGTGATAAAATATGATGACAACGGCAACCTGATCAGCGAAACATTATATGATGAACTGAATCAGCCTTACGAACTGACCGACTACGTATTCTTTTAAAGATATTTTTGCTTTCGCTTATGGTTTATATTTGCTCCTGCTGCATTTCGATGCAGTAGGAGTTTTTTTTACCCCGTCTTTTTTATTCTTTTACGAACTTGAAAACCACATTAACGGATGAAGTGGTAATTTTAATAAAATATAATCCGCTTGCCAGACCATTGATGTCAATTTGCCCGCTAGTATAAGTAGCGTCTGATAGAACTTTGCCAGTAATATCCCATATGGTTGCTACAGCCGGGGAACTAAGCCCTGTAATGTTTAACAGATTTTTTGCAGGGATTGGATAGACACTTAGCTTTACATCCGGACCATAGTTGTTGACCGAAATAGAATTCTTATAGCCCAACACCCTGATATCGTCTATCAAGGCGCCATCAAACTGATTGCTGAGATTGCTGTTGAAGGTGATTTTCAATTTTAACTGATTACCGACAAAGTCGTTTAGAGGAATTTCTTCCTTTACCCATTCTTTAACAAATCCGTCGTAAACGGGCTGGCCTGCTTGTTGACTGGAAGTCCCATAAGAAGAAAATTTACCGCAAAGGGGAACCCATGTGCTTCCGTTATCGGTAGATGCCAGTATCTGCATGTAATCGTAAGCTATTTCGATATCCCATTTAGCGTTGAAGAGCAGATAGGCATCGTCATAAGCCGTAAGATCAATAGGAGTGATGAGTTCCATAGAGGATGACTGCAGCATGCCATAATTGCCAGATGCTGACTCGGTGAAGGCAGAAGGAGCAGAGGTGAATTGAGAGGTGGTCACCTGATATCCGCTACTGTTCCACAAACTCATATTATCGGCAGGGTCGTAGAATAGGGTGTCGGGGCTGGTGAATATTTTAGTAATGGTATCGTTCCAGGTGAAGTTGCCATTGCTGATGCTGAGCAGGAAATTAACCGGAGTGCCGGGAGGCGTGGAAGGACTCAATGTATAAGAGATGCTGTCGCGTCTTTTCTCCAGTGTGGCCATATTATTGAATGAAACTGAAGCACCGGTTGAGATCACCTGAGGGCTGAGCCCTGTAACGCTAACCTGGAAGCTGGCAGGATCGTCCATGCCCAAACAATAGACCTCTACAGGGATTTTACCCTGAAGATTGTTAATAAAGGTAGGCGAGATATCGTTGACCAGAGCAAACTGAGTCGCCAACCTGATATAGCGGAGATCCATGTCGAGGGATTGTTTGCACAAGGCTTCGATGTTAGATGCTGCCGGCCAAAAACCATCGGAAGAGGAACCAATTTCGGCAGTTAGCGAGATGATCTTGTTTTTTCCGGTATCACCATAGGCAT
>CAZNRQ010000188.1:0-6216 GCA_964574845.1 uncultured Bacteroidales bacterium | reverse complement strand
ATTTACGATATGACTGGCAAGGTTGTTTTAACCGGAAACCAAAGTGTTAGTTCAGGTTATAGCACCTTGAATATTGAAGCAGCTAACCTACCAAAAGGTGTTTATATGCTCAATGCCATCGTGAATGACCAAATACAAAGTTTCAGAATTATGAAACAGTAAAAAATACTGTTATACAAAAAAGAGTCGGTTGAAAAACCGACTCTTTTTTTATATGATTTCCTACGTATTTATTTGACTTTATTTATCTCAAACTTGTAACCAACTCCTTTAATAGTCGTTATGCAATCTATTTCTAGTTTTTTCCTAATCATTCTTACATGTACATCAATGGATCTGCCACTTGTTAATGAGTTCCCCCATATATTTAAAAAAATTTCGTTTCTTGTAACAACTTTATTAGCTTTCGAAATTAGCAACCATAGCAAATCAAATTCTTTTTTTGGTAAAGTAATTTCATGATTATTCTTGACAACAGTATATCGCTCTCTATTAATAAACATGCCTGCAATATACACCTTGTCTACTGTTTCTTCTTCTACGTCAAATCTCCTAAGGAGGGCATTTATTCTACTAACGAAAACACGGGGTTTTATTGGTTTAACAATATAATCATCTGCTCCAGCATTAAATCCCGCAATTTGCGAGTAATCCTCTCCTCGTGCAGTGAGGAATACGGTAATTGTTTTCTTGAGGGTAGGGATTTTTCTCATTTCCCGACAAGTTTCAATTCCATCCATCTCTGGCATCATAACATCTAGAATGATTAGATGGGGTTTTATTTCAGAAGCTAAATTAATCGCATCTTTTCCGTTAGATGATTTATAAATCTGGAATCCTTCTTTAGCCAGATTATATCCAAGATGCTCGAGGATATCAGGTTCATCATCAACCAGAAGTATTTTATATTCTTTTATTTCCATCTTGAGTGGTAATAAACAAAAATACGGAATTTGTAGAATTCTATAGTTTTAGAGCTTGTATTTTGGCCAAACTTAATAGTAAAATAATATTTAGCATGAACGGTTAACCTATTCTTAACTTTAAGGTTAAAAGCATGGTATATTACTTAAACATTTAATTTGCGAACATGTTTATATCATAATACTACGCAAATGAATTTTATTTTACTACATTAATGGAGATGCAAACTACAGAACATTTCCGTTGAATATCAATTAAAGTCTTCGTTTTAAATTCATAAAATATGTATGCGTATTAACCTTTTGGTGAAGTATTAATTATTGGTTTCGATGACATTAAAATGGTCCTCCTTAACTTTATGTTTCGAAAATGATAATGTTCGCTTTATACATTCAAGAATCATTATCAATAATTTTGCTAAAGAAAATTTGACCTTAATCCTTTTTTGAAATAGAAGCAAAGTGAAATCTGCTAATCAACTAAAAACGCACAACAATTACTCAACAATAAGCAGTTATGAGATCCAACAATAAATATCTTCAGGAATTTGAAAGCAGTTTGCAGGAAATTGTCCTAAAATATCCAAATCCATTTAAATCTGCTACAGCCGAAATTTATACTAAAGATGAATTTCAAAAAAATCAGATCAATATTGTCGCCATCTCATAGGATTATTTCAAGAACTTACCGAAATTAGTCGTATTACAGTAAGTTTGGCAGAATCCAAACTTTTAAGTTCGGCACTTATGCAAACAACATAAAATATGATATATGAAGAGATTACAAATTTATGATGAATAATGATTTTGACAATTAACACACAGTGAAATTAAAGCTTTCCAACAAGTCTATTTTAACGATACTAAAAAAATATTGAGATTAAAATAGCAAGTCTATTTATCGTGGGATTCATTGGACAACCTTAATTTATAATTGCTCCGATACATTAAATATTAAACAACTAACACCTAATATATGATAAATCCAAACCACGTTCAAACAATTCTGAAAATGTTTTACACATATTTGCCGATTGGAACGAATTACTTTACCCTGACTTACCGATTAAATTTGGAGATAGAGGAATGGGTTGATACTTATGACTATTTATACGATGAAGGTCTAATTGAAGATTGGGCGAATGGAAACAAACAAATAATCACTTTAAAAGGGATCAGGTCTTTGACCGATGTGTGTAAATATAAAAGAATGAGGATAAAACACTTCACCTCTTAGCTCCAAGTACCTGTCTGTCGATTTAGATAAAACTTGAGTATCTTATAAACACCCTCCCCACTTAAAACTTCACTTTATTTTAGTAATTTAGTAACCATACCTTAAATGGTTTTAACTAGAATAGAGTTATTTTTGAAAAAGTAATTTGTTTAAAAAACAGTTATTTTATAAAAATAGTATGAAACAATATAACTATATTTTTAAGAAAAAGTCTATGGATTTCAAAATGGTTATTAAAGAACTGGAAAGAATCAGATGTAACAAGCATAAATTAAGACCCATCACTGTTCCAAAAGGAGATAACCTTGCCTTGGTATGTTGTTGTGAAAATTTTAAAAGAGAGTTGGTGAAAATCGCAGTTCATGTAACAACGCAACAAATAAAAGTTGATATAATAGAAGATTACGTGATTTTGAATTGATTAGTTGTCAATTATATGGGTACTAATTTGGTTAGTTAGTAATTTTCGATTAGAGGGCAGCCAATTGGCTGCTTTCTTTTTATTCTTTATTTTACCCCACTTAGAAGCAATAGTAATTGGTCGATCAGAAATAAAGCAGATTCTGCGTCTATTCTGTTATTTTCATCAATTAATAATGGTTTAATAACCTTTTTCATAATAATTTTCTTTTTGCCGCTTAATGAATTCAAAATTAAATCTCTATAAACATTTAGGGATTCTGAAATATCAGGATAAATTATTCGATTACTATGCTTTAATTCAGTAATAATTTCTTGTACAGAAAGGAGTTGTTCTTTTATTTTTTCTTTTATCATTGCACCTTTACATTATTATAAATAGTACAAATTATATTGGGATTAATGATTTGCAACAGATGAAGCTTCTCATTTCCTAAAAAATATTGTCACTTTTAAGAAAAAACAATATTAGCCCTACTAAAAAATCATTACGAATTGTTTGTCGCAAATATAGCATAATTCTAAAGTCAAAAACGTATTTTGATTATGAAATCCCATATTAAATAATCGTTAAGTCGCCATAAAAAGGATGTAATATACTATTTTTGAGTAAAAGTTATAACTTCATTTAATGAAGAGGAGATTTATTGTAAGAGATATTAGTTGGCTTTCCTTTAATGCAAGAGTTCTTCAAGAGGCTGCAGATAAAAGAGTTCCTTTAAAAGAAAGAATTCGATTTCTTGGAATCTTTTCAAATAATTTGGACGAGTTTTTTCGTGTAAGGGTTGCCACATTGTCACGAATGATAGAATATAAAAGTAAAGCAGACTTTAAAATGCATATGGAGAAAAATCCAAAACGCATTATGGAGGAAATTTCAAGAATTGTTTTACTGCAACAAACCGAATTCAACAGAATTTGGAATGAGATTATTATTGAAATGAAACTTAATAATGTTTTCATCAAATCTGAAAAGCAGCTTACCTTATTGCAAAAGCGTTTTGTGGAACAATATTTTGATAGCGACGTTCGTAGCAATATTATACCTCTAATGATTGAAAACATCCCCAGATTCCCAAGCCTGAGGGACAAATCCATTTATCTGGCAGTACAAATGTCATCTTCACTGACAGCATACAAGCAAAAATTTGCCATTATTGAGGTCCCGACCAAAGTGATGAATCGTTTTGTATTATTACCTTCACCGGCAAATCGTACTCAAATCATACTATTGGAAGATGTAATACGTTTCAACCTGAAATTTATTTTTGCCCATATGGATTATGACCAATTTAATTCATGGATTATTAAAGTAACGCGAGATGCTGAAATTGATTTTGATAATGATGTCAGTACGAGTTTAATGCAAAAAATTGAAGCAGGCATAAAAAAAAGAAAACATGGAAAAACAGTAAGGTTGGTTTATGATAGAGAAATTGACCTGGTATTGCTTAACTATTTAGTGAGAAGATTAAACCTGACTTCAAAAGACAATGTCATTGCCGGTAGCCGAATACATAATTTTCGCGATTTTATGGAATTTCCTAATGTTTTCCCCAATTATAAAAGCCAGCGAAAAATTTTCACCCATCCCTTTTTAATAAATTCTCCGAGAGTCACTGATGTGGTGCTTAAAAAGGATATTCTGCTTTCCTTTCCCTATCACTCATTCGATTCACTCATTGATTTGCTTCGTGAGGCGGCTATGGATGCCGATGTCAGAAGTATACAGATTGCAGCTTACCGCCTGGCTCCGAATTCTAAAATAATAAATGCACTAATTAATGCGGCCCGAAATGGGAAACAAGTTACGGTCATGCTCGAACTATTGGCCAGATTTGATGAAGAAGCCAATCTAAACTGGAAAACTATTTTAGAGGATGAGGGAATAAAGGTACTGTTGGGAATACAACATATGAAATTTCATGCAAAAGTTTGTGTAATTCGTAAAAAAGTAGGCAATAGAAGTAAAAGATATGGGTTTGTTAGTACAGGCAATTTAAATGAAAAAACCGCTAAAATATATACCGATTTTTGCCTGTTAACATCAAATCCTGAGATAATGGAGGATATTGAAAACGTTTTTAATTTCCTCGTGAATCCTACTGAAAATGAAATGTTGTTGGATGGTTGTAAAAAATTAATCACCTGTCCCAACAATTTACGCTCAGAAATGATTAAGTTTATCAACTTTGAAATTAAACTAGCAAAAAAAAATGAGTCTGCCGAGATTATCCTGAAACTTAATTCCCTTTCCGACGAATTGTTGATTGAACATTTATTCGAAGCTACGAAACATGGCGTAAAAGTCAAACTCATTATACGGGGAATTTTTTGCATGATTACTGATTTACCAAAGTTTAAAAGTAATATTAAAGCGATTAGTATTGTGGATGAGTATTTGGAGCATGCCAGGGTTTTTTACTTTCATCATGGGGGTGAAGAAAAAATCTTTATTTCTTCTGCCGATTGGATGGTAAGAAACTTAGACCACAGAATAGAAGCCACCGTTCCCATTACCCATATAAAAATTAAAAAAGAGCTAAAAGATATGCTTGACCTGCAATGGCGCGACAACGTAAAAGCAAGGATATTAGATGACCAACTGAGTAATCAGTATAAATCAAGCGATGGTAAGGAAAAACTACGTTCACAAATTGAAATAATGAAATACCTATTAAAAACGAAATAAATTATACTTTTACATTTACTGTTTTTACATCCTCACAGTTACTTTATAATGCGATATAATACACAAGGGTTACGACTTGCAGCCATTGATATTGGAAGTAATGCTGCTAGATTACTCATATGCAACGTGATTCATACCAATAAAGGGAATCCGGAGTTTATTAAACTGAATTTGATAAGAGTGCCTTTAAGGCTGGGCTTCGACGTTTTTGAAACGGGCAGTATTTCAGTAGAAAAAGAAGTTGATATTATAAATATGCTTCAATCTTTTAAATACTTGATGAGGTTGCATGATGTTAATCATTACGTGGCTTGCGCTACTTCGGCCATGAGGGAAGCATCAAATTCAGAAGAAATAATTTCCAGAGTATGCCATCTTACTGAAATTGATATTAAGATAATAAGTGGTAAAGAAGAAGCATCCAGTATTTTTGCCAATCATATTGAAAAAAACCTTGATAAGAATCAGTCATATCTCTATATTGATGTGGGAGGAGGAAGCACTGAATTGATCTTATTTAATAACAATCAACCTCAATTTCAAGAATCTTTTGATGTGGGAACTATCAGAATGTTGAAGAAAAAAGTAACTGATAAAGAATGGCAACGTTTAAAAGGATTTGTAAGAGAAGAAACAAGTAATTATAAAAATCTTTTTGGAATTGGTTCAGGGGGTAATATTAACAAGATTTCCAGTCTATCAAAGATTAAAGACGGCAAACCTATATCATTAGAAATATTGAATAATTATCAGGAGATTTTAAGTGATATGAGTATTGAGGATAGAATGATACGATATAATTTACGTGAAGATAGGGCTGATGTGATTATGCCTGCCTTACATATTTATTGTTATATTATGAAATGGGCCAAAATCGAGAATATTTATGTGCCAAGATTTGGATTGGCCGATGGTTTAATTAAAGGTCTATACAACAGTTTGAT
>CAZNRQ010000187.1:3780-6246 GCA_964574845.1 uncultured Bacteroidales bacterium | reverse complement strand
AAGAACATCGTTGGCCGAGGCGATGGTTTGGCCGGGGAGGAACTGGGTAAATGTTACGTAAGTGTTGTAGCTTCCCGGAGGACAGTTGGGGCCGTCGGGGATGAAGGTAACGCTATCATAACGTTGGGATGAAGATTGAATGGAATTGATAGGAGCCACCACAACCACCGAATTGATGTTGTAGCCCAGGGTCATGTAGGTAGTATCGGAACTGGAACAGATATCGGGAACGGCATGCACTTCGGCGATGGGGTTGGTAGATATACGTACGCGTCCTCCCAGATAATTGGAATTGAAGCATCCGCGCACATCGGTGATGGTCAAAGATACATCGTAACCTCTTACAAAAGTGTAGGTATGAGAAACAACAGGGCCTGTGCCTGTGGTTCCGTCGCCAAAATCCCACGAATAAGTGGAAGTGGAAGGATCCTGATGATAGAGAGTGTCATTTTGTGGAAATGAAACTGCACCTACATTTGCAGCGAAAGTAATAGGATTTCCTATACAGATGTCAACATAATTGCTGTCGTTGGGATGAGGAATAGTAAGATTATTGTCGAAGTCAGCAATGATTTTCTGACAGGCCGGTTCACACACCAATGATCCGAACCAACCGGAATTTTGCAAGGCTCCATTTGATTTGAACTGAAAGGTAAGATCGCCTGAAGGATTGTAAATGGTAGCATCCACAAAGTTGGGGGGCAAATTGTTGTTATTATATTTGCCAATCACAGGAGAGGCTGTGTTAGGACCATCGTAGCAAATTAAAGTATCGCCGGGGTCGACGTCGAAGCTATTGAAGGTCATTTTAATGTGATCGTTTGTCAAACTGCTCGAATTAAAAGTGATGACAAGATTCTGGTTGGCCCCATAAGGGCTGCCGGCTCCGCCGCTATCGTAGAAGTCGCCTGCACAGTCCGTCACAGTTCCTTGCTGGCTGATCAGATATAAAGGGTTTTGAGCGTAAGCATTTACTATGAACATAGTAAACACAAAGAGAAAAAGAAATTTTTTCATAGTTGTTTCGTTGTTGGATTTTTAATTATTTCTCTTTTTGGTTAATTCTTTGTAAGCATTTGAAATAAACGAGAGCGGATAAAAAACTATGGCTACTCCGGCTTCTTTCCAGACGTAAACTACATAGGAATCTTTCTGCAGGTTAAAATTATATTTCAAAGGGTTGAAAGTTTCTTTCGAATAAACCGCCATATCAAATTTGGCAGGTGTTTCTGTTCCCGATACTCTTGCGGTTACGGTATGAATATCTTTCCCGTCCACCACTTTCCTGGCCTTTTTCAGGTCAACCATATAGTAAGAGTGTTCCAAATAATAGTTATAGTATGGAATCAGTTCTGATCTGGAGTTTTCCATCTTGACGATATCGTCGCTGGAAAAGCAGTCATAAAGCCTCTTGTCGGGTTTGTAGATGTCTTGGGCACTTAGTGATGTAAAAAGGAACAGTGCTGTGCAGAAGATTAAGAAGTTTTTAATCATAATTCTAATTAAATTTAATTTACTAAAAGGCAAAAATATATAAATAATGCTAAAGCTATGACAAATTTAAAAGAGAAAAAGTTGCCTGCGATTAAAATTAGCTGCTATTTTTATTAGTTCTAAATAATATCCTTAATTTTGTAAAAAAAAACATGTGGGTCATCAAAGATAAAATTTGTCTGATCACCGGTGCCACTTCGGGCATTGGACAGCAAACGGCTTTGCAGCTTTGCCGTATGGGTGCGAAAGTAATTATTACGTATCGTGATAAGCAGAAGGCACTGGAAACCAAACAATGGATAGAGAAAGAGACCCATAGTTCCCTTGATATTTATTATTGTGATTTTGCCTCTTTTGATTCCATACGAAGTTTCGTCAAAGAAATAACTGTCCAATATCCCCGGATAGATGTGTTGATCAACAATGCCGGTATATGGGAGTCACAAAGGAAACTTAGTAAGGATGGTATTGAACTAAATTTTGCGACCAATTATCTGGCGCCTTTTTTGCTTACCCATTTGTTACTGCCTTCCTTAAGCCAAAGCACCCCTTCGCGCATCATAAATGTTTCTTCCGGAGCTCATAAGAATGCTGTTATCAACTTTGATGATATAGAAATGAGTAAGAATTTCAGCGGCTTTAAAGCTTACGGACAGTCGAAGCTGGCCAATATCTTATTTACGAAACATTTGGCCGCCAAACTTGAAGGCAAAAATATAACCGTTAATTGCCTGCATCCGGGTGTGGTTTCGACTAATATATTCAAGAATTTGGGGAAGGTGGGCATTTTTTTTATGAAACCCATTATGATCAACCCCGAAAAAGGAGCCGCCACATCAGTATATTTGGCAGCCTCTGAAGAGGTAAGCAATATTAGCGGAAAGTACTTTTCAAGGAAAAAAGTTGTAAATTCGTCGCCAACTTCGTGTGACAGGGAAATTGCCCGCAAGCTTTGGGATGTAAGTATAGATT
>CAZNRQ010000187.1:0-3770 GCA_964574845.1 uncultured Bacteroidales bacterium | reverse complement strand
GTAAGTGTAGATTATGTGGGAAAATTAGAATGATTTATTTATAGAAACGCCTGATAGTTCCATTTAATAGCAAATGTATTCACCGGGATAAACAAAGGGTAAGCGTCAAAAGAAAACAGTCTGTAAAAATGAAAGAAGAAAAAAAATTTGTAAAACATTATACCAATGGTGAAATAACCATTGTGTGGAATTCGGATCAATGTACGCATGTGGCTTACTGTTTTACCGAATTGCCTGAAGTTTTCGATCCCTCGGAAAGACCCTGGATCAATGCCAAAGGAGCTTCGACCCAAAGGATAATAGAACAAGTGAATCGCTGCCCGACCGGAGCCCTGACTTTTTTTTATAATGATGCCGAGAAAAATGAAAAACCTGAGGTGAATGAAGATAAGCCTTCGGTTAGAGTTGAGATCATGGAGAATGGCCCTGCCGTGATCAAAGGTAAGGCTGTGTTGGTGGGTAAAAACGGCAGAGAAAAAAACTGTGATGGTATGCTGGCCCTGTGTCGCTGTGGAAAATCGAAAAACCAACCCCAATGTGATGGATCGCATTTTACCAATAAGTTTGAATAAGAACTTAATTTATCCGGTTGTAATTATATTCCTATTGGTGTATGGTTGCAGAAACATTGAGAATTCCAAAAGATTGGTTATGAACGATAGCATAAAGGTACATAAAACCGAAGCCGAATGGAAACAGGCACTGAGTGCAGAACAATATGCCGTGCTTAGACAAAAAGCCACCGAAAGACCTTTCTCGGGCGAGTATAATATATTCACTGAGCATGGTGTTTATTATTGCGCAGGCTGTGGTGCTCCGCTTTTTTCTTCCGATGAAAAATACACCTCTGATTGTGGGTGGCCCAGTTTTACTGATGCCATAAACAATAAAAGTATAATTACTGCCAAAGATACCAGCTTTGGTATGGTACGTACCGAAATCATGTGTGCAGCCTGCGGCGGTCATCTGGGTCATTTGTTCGACGATGGCCCCGGTCCTGGCGGTAAAAGATATTGTGTAAACTCCGTATCCCTGAAATTTAAAAAGAAGTAATTTCTTCTAATTGCTTGCTTTCGTTTTCCGAAATTCCTTTATTTACAAGGACTGTAGTAACTTTTTGATTTTTTCTAAAAGTTCTGTAACTTTTCTATTCACCCCGGCGTCTGATGATAAAACAATTAAAAAACAAATTAGTTACCTAAATCTTTTACATTATGAAAAAGTCAGTTTTATTAAAATCAGTTTTGGCCGTTATAGTTTTTATTTTTACGATTCAAATCAGTATGGCCGGGGTTAGAGATCCGAAAAAGTTAAATGATCTGAAAGTGATCGTAAAAAAACATGTAGTGTACCCTGAGTACGCCAAAGAGAACAATCTTACGGGTTTTGTAGTGGTTGCTTTTGAAGTGGATAACGATGGCAAGATCATCATCAGCCAAATCAATTCAAACCTGTATTTCTTTCAGGAATATGTAGTCAATAAATTGAAGGAATTGGTGCTGAAAAACCCTGAAAACTATCAGGACAAAACACAATACTTCAGGTTCGACTTTCGATTGGTCAACAATTGATCTCTGCCAAGCTATTTATAGCAAAAATCATTTCATTGGTTAGTTTACAAAAGCTCCTCAAAAGGGAGCTTTTGTATTATTCCGGCATAAAAAGAAGGGACCATAACCTAATAAGATATAATTTTGTTTTCCAAAATCTAAACATGCGAAATGCAGTACTATTCATATTGTGCCTGATCCTTTTTCAATCATGTATTGAAATTCATGAAACTATCAAAATGAATGCCGACGGATCAGGAAACATACAACTGCTGGTCGACCTGGGTAAAATAGGGAAGAACCTGCAACAGCAGAATCAAAATTTCGATCTTTCGTTTATCGATCAGGTGAAAAAAGCTCCCCATGACGCCGACAGCCTACTGAAGAATTGTAAAGGTATAAGTAAAATTAAAACTCAGGCAGATAATGAAAAGGGGAAATACATGATAAGTTTTGATTTTAAAAACAGCAAATCACTGAATCATGCCATTTATTGCATTGCCCGCCAAAACAAAACAGCCCTGATGCCGGATATTTATAAAGTTTCAAAACACAAACTAATCAGAAAAAATCTGGCCCCCTTGATAAAAAAACTTCTCAACAAGGATAAGAGCAATATGGTTAGTGATATGCTCTATCAGTTTATTAGCTTCGAGTCATCCTACGATTTTCCATCGCCGGTGAAAAAGGTTAGTAATATTAAGGCTACCAATGATAATGGTGATAAGACTGTAAAGCTAAAATACACCTTATACGAGATGATGAACAATGATTTCGATTACGGAATCAGCATAAAATATTAACTGACAGGACACAAATCTGCCGGCCACAGAAAGTGTTGAAGTCTATTAATGATGTAAAACTGATATTTTAGATTCTAATATTCCCTGACCATCAATCTTTCGGCAATATCCAAAAGATCAGTCTTTTTTTCCGCAGGAATATTTATGTTCTCAAGGTTTTGCAGGGCATTATTATAGTAAAAACTCATCTTTGACTCTGCGATTTCCTTTAATCTTAACATGTCGTATATCCCGGTAACTTCCTTCACACGGGTATCTTCATCAACCTCAGCATCAGAAAAATATTTTTTCAATGAAGTCAGGGTTCTTCCTTTAGCCAAAACATGGGCGGTTAGGTAGAGGTAGGTCTTTTTTCGGGTAATTATATCATTCCCTTTTTTCTTGCCGAATTTATCCTCATCTCCGTATACATCCAGAATATCGTCCTTAATTTGAAAGGCTACCCCCAGATTTTCGCCGAATGAATAGATTTCCTGCTGATCTTTTTCCCCGGCATTTGCAACGATGGCTCCGGCCTGAAGAGCAGAAGCCGTCAGCACTGCAGTCTTCAGCCGGATCATGTTCAGGTATTCGGGTATGCTGACATTATCCATGCGTTCGAAATTCATGTCCAGCTGCTGACCTTCGCATACCTCAATTGCCACCCTGGATAACAATTGCACCAATGGTTTGATGTGCTTTTCTTCAGAGTCCATTAATAATTCGAAAGCTTTGGCCAGCATGGCATCACCCGATAGGATAGCAACATTCTGATCCCATTTTTTATAAACGGTATCCATCCCACGGCGCAATGGCGCCACATCCATGATGTCGTCATGAACCAAAGTGAAATTGTGAAATACCTCAATGGCTAGTGCTGCAGGAATAGATCTTTCAGTGTTTCCACCAAACATATCGCATCCCAATAAAACGAACAATGGGCGGATGCGTTTTCCGCCCATTGTTAAGGCATATTTCATGGGTTGATAAAGTTCGGGAGGCGATTTTTCGAAATTCAGTTCGCTGATCTTGTTTTGTACGAGATGTTGAAATGTTTCTATTTTGCTCATTGACTACTTATAGTTTTCATTGCCTCGTTGGCAATAACAAGTTCCTCGTTGGTAGTAACTGCCATGACAGTCACTTTTGAGCCCTTGTTGGTGAGTACAACGTCTTTTCCTCTTGAACAGCAGTTCAAATCGTAATTGAAATCAATTCCCAGGAATTCCAAGCCTTTTATAACTCCTTTTCTGGTGCCTACTGCGTTTTCACCAATGCCACCTGTGAAAATGATGAGGTCGACTCCGCCCATCGCAGCAGCATAAGCCCCAATATATTTCTTAACCCGATAATCATACATATCCAAAGCCATTCGCGCCCTTTTGTTGCCTTTTTCTGCAGCTTCTTCAATGTCGCGCATATCGGAAGAAATTCCGGA
>CAZNRQ010000186.1:0-6249 GCA_964574845.1 uncultured Bacteroidales bacterium | reverse complement strand
GCGAATTGGGTTTGCTTTCTATCAAACAGAACAACTGGAAAGCCGTGGCCGAACTCACCGAAAACCTTAGGAAATTTGATGCAAATGATCCTGTGAAATACGATTATGCCTTGTTTGGGTTGGGAGTTTATGATAAATTAGGGGGTTAGACTGTTAGGGGTATAGACTGTTAGGCTTTTAGGGGAGGTCATTGATAGTCATTAATTGTCATTAGTTGTCATTAGTTGTCATTCATTGATCCGATTTGGCATTACCTCTTGGTACAGAGTCAAAATCTATTGGTACAGAGACGTGATTCGATGGTACAGAGTCAAGATCTTTTGGTACAGAGACGTAATCCTTATGAACAGAGGCAAAAACCGATGGTACAGAGACGTGATCCGATGGTACAGAGTCAAGATCTTTTGGTACAGAGACGTAATCCTTACGAACAGAGGCGTAATCCTTATGAACAGAGGCGAATTCCGATGGAACAGAGGCGCAATCCTTATGAACAGAGTCGTAATCCTTATGAACAGAGGCAAAAACCGATGGTACAGAGACGTAATCCGATAGTACAGAGTCAAAATCTTTTGGTACAGAGACACAATCTTTAGGAACTGCGTTATCTAATTACAATGCTATTATTCTATTCTATTTGAATGATACAGAATAATAAATTGCCTGGGGTATCAAGGCACAATTTTTGCTGTTTTTTGCATGGCAATTACTTTTTCTATAAATTTGCGAGTCATTGGTCTAAGTCAAATCAAATATCCTATGCCATGAAAAAATTCAATACTTTCTTTCTCAGGTTTCGCGCCTCCACATTGAAGTTTACACTTTGGTTGTTGGGAATAGCAGGTTTCGGCCTGCTGATGTCGTGCTCCAAATACGGTGCTCCTATAGCTGAATATGGGGTGCCCTACCCTGACAATGCTCTGGATTTTCATGGTAAAGTGGTGTCTGCGGATTCTTCACTGCCTGTGCCCGGCATTCAAATCAAGGTCTACAGCGATTATGAAGATACCATTACTGCTTCCACCAATGCTGCAGGCGATTATTCGGCCCATAAGCCTGCCTACGAAAACCAAAAGGTGATGCTGGTGTTTTCCGACAAAGACGGGGCTCAAAACGGAAAATTCTTCGACAAGACTGTGGAAGTGGATGTGAGTTTCCGCGATGTGAACAACCTGGAACATCAGGCCGACGTGCAACTGCAACGCAAACCCTGATGCCATGCGAATAAAAAGAAAGATACTGAAGATCAGATCGCGATTCTACTATTATGTGCTGTTGCTGATAGGCTCCACCACGGTATTGTTCCTGACACGTTGCGGCAACCCCAAAGCCAAAGAAGATGCATCCCGAAAAAACGATTCCATAGCATTGGCCCACCATCTTCAGGATTCCACGGCCACAGCCGATTCTCTGCAAAAAGCGGAAAAGATTCAGGCAGCCATTGATTCCATTCATCAGGCTGACTCAGTGGCCAAAGCCCGTCAGAAGGCCAAAAGCAAACCACAGACTCCCCATCAGTTTGTCCCGGTGCAGCCTGTGGTCGATTATGGGGTGATGCCCAACGAAACTCCCGCCACGAAATACGGTGTGCCGGTGAACAATTACAAAAACTGATTTTTCGGTCTCACATTCATAAACTTTAGTAAATTTGGATCAAAATCATTTGCTATGAAGATCCACAGGACCATTTTACAATGTAAATCGCGCTTTTATTATTACACCTTATTGCTGATAGGTTCGGCCGGCATGTTGTTCTTTACCCGATGCAGCGGTCCGAACAATACTGATAATACGGCACATTTGCAGGATTCACTGGTTAAAGCCAAACATCAGCAAGACTCAATAGCCAAATCCGATTCATTGGGCAAGGCCCAAAGAGAACAGGCACGTCAGGATTCTATTGTCCGTGCCGATTCCATTGCCAAAGCAAAAAAGCACAGCAACCCCTATAAACCCAAGCCTGTGATCACCAAATATGGCATTCCTATGGAACAACCTACGAAATACGGTGTTCCAACCAATAATTATAAATAGGATTTGACTTTTGGCAGAACCGATAATCTAACTGACAACTCATGAATTGAAGAATCACAATTCAACCAATAACCCTCTAACCATGCTCTCTTGAAAAACCACCGTCCCGGATTCCGCAAACGAGTTGCACTTAACGTCTTCAGCAAATATGTGAACGTTCAGTCGCAACTGCACGAACTCTCCTATTTCTTTTGGGAATGCACCCTGCGCTGCAACATCAAGTGTATACACTGCGGCAGCGATTGCCGTGCCGAATCGGGTGTAACAGACATGCCTTACCAGGATTTCCTGAAAGTAACCGAACAGGTCAGCAAGGTGTATGATCCCCATAAGGTGATGATAGTGATAACCGGTGGCGAACCCCTTATGCGGAAGGATCTGGAAGAATGCGGCAAAGAACTCTACAAACAGGGCTTTCCATGGGGGTTTGTCACCAACGGTTATGCCCTAACCGCCGAACGTTTTCAGAACTTGCTCGCCAGCGGTCTGCGCTCTATGACTATCAGCCTCGACGGCTTCGAGGATAGCCACAACTGGATGAGGGGCAACCCTCATAGTTTCGAAAAAGCCGTGAATGCCATCCAACTGGCCGTGAGTGCCGGCGATGATATAGTGTACGATGTGGTCACCTGTGTCAACCAGAAGAACTACGGCGAACTGCCTGCCCTGAAGCAATTCCTCATCAACCTGGGGGTAAAGCGTTGGAGGATATTCAGCATTTGCCCCATTGGCCGTGCCAAAGAAAACCCACTGCTCAGTATCAGCAACGAGCAGTTTCGTCAGGTGCTCGATCTCATCAAAGCCAACCGCGAAGAAGGCATACTTCAGACCAGCTTTGGTTGCGAAGGCTTCCTGGGCGATTACGAATCGGAGGTACGTGATGGCTTCTTCTTCTGTCGCGCGGGCATCAATATAGCTTCGGTGCTGGCCGATGGCTCCATTTGTGCCTGTCCCAATATCAACCGTGAAGCCTTCACCCAGGGCAACATTTATAAAGACGATTTCATGGATGTCTGGAACAATCGTTTCCAACCCATGCGCGACCGCAACTGGGCCAAAGAGGGTCAATGTGCCGATTGCAAAGAATTCAGCTGGTGCCGCGGCAACGGGACTCACTTAAGAGATGTGGAGAATCATGATGTGCTGCGCTGCCATTATAAAATGATCAAAGAGGATTAGGCGCAGGACCTATTAGAGTAGACGCAGATCAGTTATGATAATTATGATCAACGCTGATGAAAAATAAATTATCTCCGATTAAAAGCATTCATAATAAATCTTCTTCTAATTTAATCCTTACAGATCATAAGAAATCAGCGTAAATCAGCGTCCACTTTTCTAATTCCGCATCTAAATCCCAATCTAGTCCAGTATCTCCCTGATATTTTTCTCAATATTCTCGCAGATAGTGTCCATAGGCAGGTCGTTGGGGTCGTTGCCGAAAGGATCTTCAATCTCCACTCCTATTTCGTTAATGCCAAGCAATATCAGCGAAACGATTCCTATCACGGGAACGGCTATCCAATGGAATTTCTCGTATAACCCGAAAGGCAGGGCCAGAAAATACAGCATAATGAACAACTGCAGATGAGCCGCATAGGCAAAAGGCACGGGAGTATTACGTATCCTCTCCATCCCTCCCAGGTTATTGATCAATGTGGTCAATTCATTATTGATGGCTATCAGATCGGGTTCCATAGCAAATCCCGATCTTTTTATCAGGGTAACTTCTTTATGAATCACTTTCATGATGGCATTGGGAACATGATTACTTTTGAACACCTCATCTTTCTGGTCTTCGTTCAGCATGGGCAAATGCTCGCGGGTAACGCCTTCTCTCAATCTTTCCTTAGTGGCATAATTAAAGGCGGATATCAGCCTGACTAGGCGGGTACGTTTTTCGGTTTCGGCTTTCGGGATCAATTCATTTAGCAGAAGGGCCAGGTTGCGTGAGGAATTTACTGTGGAACCTATCAGACGACGTCCTTCCCAATACCTGTCGTAAGAAGTATTGGTACGGAATACCAACAACAATCCCAAAGCCAGTCCGACCACATTATACACTACCATATCGATCTTGATATCTTTGGAGATGATGCTATGGTCATAGAGATAAACAATTGTCGCAGTCCAGACCATAAAAAACAACATACGGGGCATAGTCCCCCAGATAACAGTTCCCTTCCACGCAAAAAGTTGTTTGTGCCAGGCTTTATTGTCGTAGTTGATCATACTTTATTTTTTAGGTTTATACTTCTCTGCCTGCACGATATAATCCTGGGCGCTTTTCAGATCACCCATGATACGATAGGTCTGCGAGATGTTCATATAGAGCTCGTATTTCTCAGGTTTGATCTTAAGGGCCTGCTGAAAATACGAAAGGGATTTATTGAAATCTTTTTTGATACCGTAAACAATTCCCAGATTCTCCAAAGAAGATTCATCATTGGGCTTCACCTCGATGGCTTGTAAGAAACAATCCTCAGCAGCATCAATACGTCCGAGGTTCTGCCCGTAAATTTCCCCCAGCTTGCTCATGGCATCCACATAATCGGGTTTCAGATGAAGGGCTTTGTTCAGGCAGACAATGGCCGAATCGAATTGGCTGATGCCCCGAAATGCCACTCCAAGACCGTAATAGTTATCAGCCACATCCGGTTTATATTGGATCAATATCTTATAATCGGTTACCGCTTCAGCGAATTGCTGGTTCTTATTGGCTACCTGTGCCAGATAAAGCAAATTGTTCAGGGCATGCGGATGTTTGGGGTTGATCTTAAGACAATTCATAAAACATTCGCGGCTGGCAGCATAATCCTCCCGTTTGATGTCGCAATTGCCCAGCAGATTCCATGCATTCAGGTTGCGGGGGTAAATCTCAACGGCTTTCTTCAGATAGCCGTAAGCCTGCTGAATGTATTGATTCTTCTGTATCTCATTGTCCGTCGAATCGGCTTTTTCCAGCAGCTTACCTCCTGCCGAAGTATTGCATTTGGTGCTGTTCTCCGACACCTTCACATCGGTGGTAAACAGGGTCACATCGTCCATCCAAACTCGGTTGCGGCTGATGGTCTTTACAGAATATCCCAGTAAGAGGACTATCAGTATAAACATAGCCGTTTTTCGGTATGCCTCCTTATTTTTCATTCTTTTCTTCAGGTAGACAGTGATAAACCAACCCACAAACACGCAGAATCCCAACAAGGCGGTGAACATAAAACGTTCGTTCATGAAAGTTCCTATATTAAACACGAAGTTAGAAACTATAGAGAAAGTGATAAAGAAGAACAGTATGGCAAAGGCCGGCAGGCTCTTGCTGCGAAACTTCCACAAGGCGTAAACCAGCATGGCTCCGAAAATAAGCATAGGCAATATCGCCCTGAAATCCCCGAAACCTATAATGGGTATCTGCTTGGGATAATAATCATGCGTCAGCGGATGAGGAAATATAAGCAGCAGCAGGTATTTCAGCCAGGTGAACATGATGGTCGCATACTTTTGCATGACCGAAGCCCCCACAAAGGGATCGTTCAACAACTCTGTGGTGTTGACATTGCTTACTCTTGCCCCTATCATACTCATGCGCAGCAAAAAATAGAAGGCTATGGCCACCACCAAAGGCAGTATAATCACCAGATGATCTTTCAGTTTGGCTTTGGTAAACATGTAAAGCAACAAAGGTATGGCTGCCAGAAACGTCAGGGCATTCTCTTTTGATAATATCGCCAGGAAAAAGACCGGCAAGATCAGCAGCGCATAATAGATCCTCTGCTTTTCTATGTACAAGAGCGAAAGATAGACACAACTCAGCGAAAGCAGCAAACACAATATCTCATCCCGTCCTTTGATGTTAGCCACAACCTCAGTATGCAGCGGATGGGCTGTAAACAGCAAGGCACTCACAAAAGCCAGCGACAGGAACCAGATGTTGGAAGTGTAAGTAGTGAACAATTTCTTCAGGATAATGTAAAGCAGCATGCAGGTGAGGGCATACAGCAGCACATTGATCAGGTGACCTACAAAGGGATTGAAACCGAACAATTCTTTTTCTACCGCAAACATCACCTGCGACAAAGGCCGGTAACGACCTCCGGGCAAGAGGTTGTTCTTTCCGAGGAAACCCACAAAAGCGTCGTTGGTAAATATCTCTTTAATGCCTGCCACACCCTTTTGAGTAAAGGTGTTTCCGGTGATCATCAGCGAATCGTCCAGGGT
>CAZNRQ010000185.1:0-6284 GCA_964574845.1 uncultured Bacteroidales bacterium | reverse complement strand
GGCTTTTTATCTTCCATATCGCTAAACACTTCCACCTCTACCTGCTGTCCCAGCACCTTCAACTGCTCAATAGCTGCCGGACGATACACGTCGCAGGCAACCAGCAGGGGTTGTTTGCCCTTTTTGGTTTTCAGATAATTGGCCAGCTTGGCCGAAAAAGTAGTCTTACCCGAACCTTGCAAACCGGCGATCAGAATGATGGAAGGATTGGATTTGATATTGATATCCACCTTTTCGCTACCCATGAGGTCGGTGAGTTCGTCGTGCACTATCTTCACCATCAGTTGTCCCGGCGAAACTGACGTAAGCACATTTTGTCCGAGGGCCTTAGCCTTCACATCTTCGGTAAAACTTTTGGCTATCTTATAGCTAACGTCGGCATCGAGCAGCGCCTTACGCACTTCTTTCAGCGATTCTGCCACATTGATCTCGGTAATATGGCCCTGGCCTTTCAGTATCTTAAACGCGCGGTCGAATTTTTCACTCAGGTTTTCAAACATAGGATGATGTGTTTTTTTTAAGGCTGCAAAATTATAAAAAAAAATGAAGGCAAATGCATACCGGTTTTCCTGATGTAAGAAGATAGTTGTTCGAAATCTGAAGACCGAAGATGGAAGTCTGCCGACTGAGGACTGCTCCGAAGGAGCCCCTTCGGGGCCGACTAAAATCTTCTGGCTTCGTTCTGCCGACTTCCAACTTCTTATATTACTTTTGCAAAAAAAACTCACCACCATGGAAATCATCAACGGGAAACTACTGTCCGAAAAGATAAAAGACGAAATAGCTGCTGAAGTAAAGAAAATGCTGTCCGATTACGATCGCACACCTCACCTGGCCGCCGTGCTGGTCGGCGACGATCCTGCCAGCCAAACCTATGTGGCTTCCAAGGAACGCTCGTGCAAAGAGGTAGGTTTTATTTCTTCCTTATACCGTTATCCCTCCACCATTTCGGAAGCGGAACTGCTCAAAGCCATTGATTTTTTGAATAAAGACGAAGATATCGACGGCTTTATTGTGCAGGTTCCTTTGCCAAAACACATCTCGGCTCAGAAAATACTCGAAGCCATCGATCCTGCCAAAGATGTCGACGGTTTTCATCCCATCAACCTGGGCAAGATGATGCTGGGCCTGCCATGCTTTCTGCCCGCCACTCCTTATGGCATCATGATGATGCTCCAACGTTCGGGCATAGAAACAGAAGGCAAACATTGTGTGGTGCTGGGCCGCAGCAATATTGTCGGAACTCCCATGAGTGTGTTGCTTTCGCGAAATTCCAATCCGGGCAACTGCACGGTAACCCTTTGCCACAGCAAGACGCAAAACCTAGAAGAGATATGCCTGCAGGCGGATATTCTTATCGCTGCCATTGGCAAACCCGAATTTGTTACAGCCGATATGGTGAAAAAAGGAGCCGTGGTAATCGATGTGGGCATACACCGAATAGATGATCTCACCAGGAAATCAGGGTTTCGCCTTATTGGTGATGTGAAATTCGACGAGGTAGCCGGAAAATGTTCCTACATATCTCCCGTGCCCGGCGGTGTAGGTTTGATGACCATAGTGGGTTTGCTGATGAACACCTTGCAGGCCGCCAAAAACAAAATTCAATAATTTTGGATCAGAACCAACTTCTGCAACAAGGCAAGCTGCTCCCATTGATGGAGGAATTCTACAGCCTTCAGGGCGAAGGATTCCATACCGGAAAGGCGGCATGGTTCATACGCGTGGGCGGTTGCGATGTGGGTTGCAGCTGGTGCGATGTAAAAGAATCATGGAATGCCGATCTGCATCCTTTGACACTGACCGATACTATTGTTGCCAATGCCTCTGATTGTCCTGCCAAAGCGGTGGTGGTCACAGGAGGCGAACCCTTGCAATACAACATGGATTATCTCTGTTCGCAGCTTCACCAACAGGGCATTCAGACCTTTTTGGAGACCTCGGGCAGTGAGGATCTCAGCGGCAGTTGGGACTGGATATGCCTTTCACCCAAACGCAATTCGCCTCCCACCAAAGAAATATTGGCCAAAGCCAACGAATTAAAAGTGATCATCACCCACGAAGATGATTTTGCCTGGGCCGAACAAAATGCCGCACAGGTGAATGACGCCTGCAAACTACTGCTGCAGCCCGAATGGAGCCAATACAACCGCATGATTCAACCTATAGTGGATTATATTTTGGAACATCCTCAATGGACCATTTCGCTTCAGGCTCATAAGTTCATGCGCATCCCCTGATCTCACCCTTTCCTTTTCTCCTTGCTGCGGTTTGGCTTGGTAATTGTGAAATAAAAAGTATATTTGTAACGTTATTCCTTCATGCCAATACCCATCCTTATGATAAGATTTAAATCTGCTTTTTTGTTTTTCGCCTTTCTTTTTCTGGCCCAGATTTCGTGGTCGCAGATCAACTATTCCACCAAGAACAAGAAAGCCATAAAATATTTCGATCAGGCCATGGAGTTTTTCCAAACCAAAGAAATGACCGATTGTGAGTCAAGTCTGATGAAAGCCCTGAAAGAAGATGATCAGTTCACCGAGGCCCATCTTTTGCTGGCGCAGATCTACGACGAGCAGAAGAAATACGAATTGGCTATTAAATCATACAACAACGTAATTGACATCGACCCCGATTTCTTTCCCAATATCTATTTCAGCATGGCCGACGATGAGTTCACCCTGGCCAAATACGACGATGCCCAAAAACACCTGAAACAGTTTCTTTCTTACGAAAAGATTGCCCCGAAATTAAAGGCCAGAGGTCAGTTTCTTATAAAATGTTGTGTTTTTGCTTCAAACGCTATTAAAAACCCGGTACCCTTTGTCCCAGTGAATCTCGGAGATAGCATTAACTCAGAGTTAAATGAATATTCACCTTCCATTACCGTTGATGAGCAAACCATGATGATTACGGTGCTTCGTCCGAGTGATGAGTTGACTATTACCGGTTCATCAATGGAAGAGGATTTCTATATGAGCGTGAAAGATGCAGATGGTGTTTGGGGGAAAGTAAAAAAAATGGGGGCTCCATTGAATTCTCATGGCAACGAAGGATGCCCGAGCCTGACCCCCGATGGCAAGACCCTCTATTTTACTATTTGCAACCGTTCGGATGGATTAGGTAGTTGTGATTTGTATACATCAGAAAGAAAAGGTAAAACATGGTCGACGCCCATCAATATGGGTATCAGAGTGAATTCTTCTGCTTGGGATTCTCAGCCAAGTATTTCGTCCGACGGAAAGACTCTTTATTTTGCCAGTTCGCGCAGCGGTGGCAAAGGGAATATGGACATTTGGAAAAGTACGCGTGACGATAATGGTATTTGGACTGCACCGGTTAATTTGGGTGATTCTATCAACACAGGTCGTGATGAACAATCCCCTTTTATTCATCCTGATGGTAAAACACTTTATTTCTGTTCGTCGGGTCATCCCGGAATGGGCAGTTACGATATTTTTTATTCACGTATGGATGATAATGGTAACTGGTCAACAGCTACTAACATTGGTTACCCCATAAATTCCAGTGATGCGGATGGCTTTTTATTCGTCAATGCCATTGGCAACAAAGCCTATTTTTCTTCTGAGAAATTTGGAGGCAAGGGGGGATTGGATATCTACAGCTTCGATCTTTACGAAGCGGCACGCCCCACAGCTGTGACTTATATGAAAGGCACCGTTTATGATTCCAAAACAAAGAAACGCCTTCAGGCGAAATTCGAATTGGTTGATCTCTCGAATTCCAAAACCGTTGCTCAGTCCGAATCCGATCCTTTGACGGGTGAGTTTCTGGTCAGTTTGCCTTCCGACCGCAATTATGCCCTCAATGTTTCCCGCGATGGCTATTTATTCTATTCCGAAAATTTTGAGCTAAAAGGTGATCATTCCCAATTGAAACCCTTCATGAAGGATGTTTACCTTCAACCCATCGAGGCAGGAAGCATAGTGATACTTAAAAATATCTTTTTCGATTTCGACAAATTCGATCTGAAACCCGAATCGCTCATCGAACTGAATCGTCTTCTTGATCTATTAAAGAAAAACCCTGCACTCAAGATAGAGATTGGCGGCCACACCGACAACAAAGGTACAGCAGAATACAATCAAAAACTTTCCGAATCCCGTTCCCGTTCTGTCTTCGACTTTTTGGTGAATAAGGGGATAGATAAGTCCCGGCTTTCGTACAAAGGCTATGGCCTGACCAAACCCATTGATACCAACGACACCGACGAAGGCCGCGCCAACAATCGCCGTACAGAGTTTAAGGTGGTAAGTAATTAACACGAATTCAGAATAGAAAGAAGTTGAATCAAGTTAAAAAGATAAGCATTTTCATTGTTTTACTCTTGTTTGGTAGCGGGCTTTTCGCTCAACTTACCAAGGAATACAAGAAAGCCGCTTATCCTTTCTGGCAGTTTCTTCCTGTCGACAGTATTTTAAAAAACAATCCCCCCGTGTTGATCTTTCTTCATGGCAAGAGTTTGTCTGGCAATAATCTCGACCTGGTTACCCGTTATGGCATCATTTGGGAACTTAATCATGGTAGAAAGATTCCTGCTATCATTGTGGCTCCTCAGGTGCCTTATAAAAAAGGTTGGGAGCCTGATAAGATTTTAACTGTCCTCAACTACATTCAGAAAACCTTTAAAACTGATACCAATAGGGTATACGTCGTTGGAATGAGTTTGGGTGGTTATGGAACCCTGAATTTCTGTGGAAAATATGCCAACAGGATAGCGGCTGCGGTGGCTTTATGCGGGGGAGGTAAGGTGACTGACGCCTGCCGATTGGCCGGAATACATCTCTGGATCATGCACGGAAAAAAAGACAGGGCAGTACCCATATCAGAATCACAGAAAATGGTGGATGCCATTAAGAAAATTGATGGATCAAAGCTGAAATATACAGTGTACGAAAACTATGACCATGGGCAGTTGGCAAGAGTTTTCCGACAGGACAGCATTTACAATTGGATGTTTCAGATCAGGAAACAATAGGCAGATAAATATCAAACCATTCAACATCAAACTTTTTCTGCCAATTTCTTTTTTATTTAGCATTAAAAATGTAATTTTGCACCCCCAAATAATTTGGGATAGAAAAATCAATTATTAACCCCTGTCTGTAAACAATTTATAGACATACAAAGCAAAAAAGATCAAATGACCGAAGAAACAAATTTGAACGAAGCTAACGACGTTCAGGAAAATCAACCCCAAAACGAATCACAGGAACCAACTATCGAACAACCGGTAGAAGAAGTAACTGCTGAAGTGGTTGAAGAAAAACAAGAAGAAATTGCAGAAGTTACTGCTGAAGTTGAAGAACCTGCGATAGAAGAAGTTGCAGAAGTAGTAGTCGAAGCCAAGCAAGAAGAAGTTGTTGAAATTACTCCTGAAGTAGTGGAAACAAAAGAAGAAGTTGTTGAAACTGCTCCCGAAGTAGTAGAAGCAAAAGAAGAAGTTGTTGAAACAGTGGTTGCCGAAGAACCTAAAGTAAAACATGTTGAAAAACCTCAACCTCAGGTGGAAGATTTCGACTGGTCAACTATCGGAAAAAAACACGACAATTATTCAAGCAAAGAACGCGAAAATTTAGAGAACATTTACGACAAAACCCTTAGCTCAATCGTTGAACAGGAAGTCGTTATGGGTACCGTAGTAGGTATGAACTCACGCGAAGTGGTTGTAAACATTGGTTTCAAATCCGATGCAGTGGTATCACTGAATGAGTTCAGATACAATCACGATCTCAAAGTGGGCGACAAAGTAGAAGTTTATGTTGAAAGCCAGGAAAATCTGACCGGCCAGCTTATTCTTTCTCACAAAAAAGCCAAACTGCTCAAGGCTTGGGATCGCGTAAACGATGCTCTCGAAAAACAAGAAATAATTACCGGTGCAGTAAAATGTCGTACCAAAGGTGGTTTGATCGTAGACGTATTTGGTATAGAAGCTTTCTTACCAGGTTCGCAGATCGATGTGAAACCCATTCGCGATTACGATGTATACGTTGGCAAGACCATGGAATTCAAAGTGGTTAAAGTTAACAACGAATACAAGAACGTTGTGGTTTCTCACAAAGCCCTTATCGAAGACGAACTCGAGCAACAAAAATCAGTTATCATTGCCAAACTCGAAAAAGGTCAGGTACTGGAAGGAACTGTTAAAAACATCACCTCTTATGGTGTGTTTATTGATTTGGGCGGAGTTGACGGACTTATCCATATTACCGACCTTTCATGGGGACGTATCAATCATCCTGAAGAAGTAGTAACACTTGATG
>CAZNRQ010000184.1:0-6329 GCA_964574845.1 uncultured Bacteroidales bacterium | reverse complement strand
ACACTTGCAGTGCTGATGGTAGCAGGGCTCCATACACCAGTTATACTATTCAAAGAGGTCGAAGGAAGAGTTCCGGCAGGATTTCCCTGAAAATAGGGCCCCAAAGCTGTAAACGTTGGAGTTACCGGTGCATTTACGAGAATATTCATTGTTGCAGCTGTTGCACACAATCCGGCAGTAGGTGTAAATGTGTAAGTTGAAGTACCAGATGTAGCAGTGCTAATAGATGAATTCCATGTACCGGTAATACTATTGGTAGATGTCGTAGGCAACACTGCTGGGGTTGATCCCTGACAATAGGGACCTAATTGAGTAAACGTAGGAACAACCGGCGTGTTTTCAACAATAACAGCACTCCCGGTCATAGCCCTGGTGCCATTAGAACTTGTACCACTTATCGTATAAGTACCGAAAAGTTGATTCCCAAAAGATATCGCTGAACCTGTACCAGCCAAAGTTGCACCACCAGGTGTAAGTGTATAGGTAACACCTAACTCTGAATTTGCTAAACCAACCGGTAACCCAGCACCTCCCTGACAATATGAACCGCTTCCGGTAACAGCAAAAGCTGTTGGGAGAGCATCAAATGTACCAGAAAGTGAAGGCATGGTTAATTCCATCTGTCCGTTAAATATTACCGGATTGCTAGAAACATAACATTGAATTCCACCGGTAGGAGTACCAATCTGCACGTTTAATTCATAATGAAAAACACCGTCAGTTGTAATTTGAGCTATTAACACTCTGTTTGTCGCAGGAATAGGACCAGTAGACCCGGAGCTTAAGGTAGTCCAAGCTGAGCCTGTTAAAATAAAAGAATTACCAACTACTGAACCATCACCAAATACATCAGCCGCTCCTGCATTAATCTGACCAGCATCCATACCAATAAAAGATATTGCCTGAGGCGACCCCGCAATAAGTCCATCCTGAGTTGTCAAAGGAATACCCATCAATGGATCGGTATTATGTAACAAACCGTCCGCATTAACAACATTATTAACACCATTATCTTCAGATTTAAGAATACCAAAGTTATTGGTGCAAGCTGCACCTACTGAGAGCCAAGAATCGAGCATAGTAGTATTGTACTTTGCAGTTCCTTTGCTATAAGTCGGTGTCGTAGCACCAAAATCGGTATTATTAAAGAAAGAAGTTGTGCTGGTAAATTTTAAGTTATGATTGCTTGTTCCGTAAGCCATTTGAAATTTATAACCAGGAAGCATATCAGCATAAATTCTGTAAGTAACAGAACCTACAGGAAGAGTCCCACTACTTCCTGCTGCGTCTGTAGCATCGGAAATGTAGTATTTCTCAACTATGATGTTTTCTAAACCATTTTGGGCTTGAACGAATGCACCAAGTAAAATTAGGCCTAAGCCAAAAATTATTTTTTTCATTTACTTAAATGTTATAATTTTACTGATCTAACTGACCAAATTTTCCAATAAAAATACTGAAATCGCTGATATCAGTGATTCCATCATTATTTAAGTCAGTAGGATTACCATTCTGTAATTTACTGGCTACAGGAAGCATAAACCCATTATCAGTTGATAACCAACTTGATTTTGTTGCATCAAATGCACCTCTGTAAGTAACAACATCAAAGAATCCATCATTTGGAGGAGTCATTGTTGATGTTAAATTACTTGAAGGAACTGCATAATATTTGTCAGAAGAAAAATCTGTTTTTGAAGAATTCCAAGCCCAGTTATAGTCAATACCAGGTACTGAAACCGGGTGTCTGTTGCCATCATTCCAAAATTGCACAGTATCTGCAACACTCGGTGCAGTAGCATCTTTATAAACAGCAGGAGTACTTTGTGTCATTGATCCTTTGGTAATCCAATAGGTTGAAATATTAGTACCTACTGTTGGTAAACTTGCATTTTTAATATTACAATGAACGAAAGTGTTGTTTTTAACAATCAGTGAATGGAATTTTGCATTTTGACTTGCACCATATCCTGAGCCTGTTGGGTAGCTAGAATTTATATAAATATCCGAAGCATTATCGGTCCAGTTATCATAAGCATCACCACCTTTTCCAGCACCGGTTCCTTGTCTTCCTGTAGCTAGATGCAATCCTGAACGGAAGTTGACAAAAACATTATTAACGAATGTACCTTCGGTAAGTTCTTTAGCCTGGATTGCTGCAGGACCAGTATTATCTGCGGTAGGCTTAATGTGGCCATTGCTAATAAGGGTTGTATTATAAATCATAGGGTGAGAACGATCGAAAGTAGTACTGCTTTTATCATCATCAGCATCGCATTCATAACCATTATCAGTTGAGTGCAATCCTGTTAAACTGTCACCAGCAATACCAAAGCAGAATTGCATTCTTCCAGTCCAACCCAAATCATAATCATAAAAGTCATCATCACCGTATAATACAGAGCAATGTTTCAAATCAACAGTACCACCAAATAACTCAAAATTATCATCAGCAGCAGAAACAGTTTCGCAATAATCAATTTTTGTACCGCGTCCAACAGAATATAAAGAAATCCCGTTAAGCTCATTACCGGCGGTATTCCCATTTAACAAAGCACCTGCATGACGTACAGACACATACCTTAATATTCCGGAATTGTCATTATCGTTAAAAGAAGTTGGAATAAACACGGTTTGACCGCTAGCAGTTGTTATTGTATCGCCAGCACCCCAAAGGGTCTTAATTGTGTTGTCAGCTCCTTCTATATAACCAACACCATTCCATTTTGAGCCTTTTTTAGTATTAACACCAGGAATATACATGTTGTAATCGCGTAATAGATTATTCGTTGCAAAACCACAAATAACCAATCCGCCCCAATCACCTACGTTAGTAACAGGATATGTGCCATCCAAAGGATCATTAGTTCCTGTAAATATAATTTTGCAATTGGGTTTACCATCAGCTACAATTTTACCGCCTCTTTCAACAATTATTGCTGCAGCATGAGTAGCAGCAGGAATGTAAGCACCTTTAATAACAGTTCCTGGTTCAATAGTAAGCGTAACACCATAACCCACAAAGATTTTTTTATCAAATGTGTAAATCTTGTCACAAGTTAAGGTAGTGTTTGTCTGAATTTCTACTTGATAAGAATCCAAAGCTACGCCCAATGTGGCAAGGTCTACAGTTGTTCTTGAAGATACCGATGGGCATCCGCATTCTGCTCCATTGTTCAGATCATTTACCTGAGCGGAGCTTTTTGTGATTGACAGAGTCGAAACTAAAGCAACCACAATTAAACTTAAGAAAATTTTCTTTTTCATAATTCTTTTTTTAGTTATAAATTGTTTTAAAATTCATCACTATTGATGAACATGGCAAAATTAAGGGTCGTATATTACTTGAAAGAGAAGGAAACTTTACCAATTAATTATTTTAAAGGCACCCTAATGTTAAGTGTTGAGGTAGTTGTTAAATTAAGGTAAATAATTAGAGGCAATCATTTTAGAAATGCTTATTTGATGATTATAACCATTCAAATTAAAAATATTAGACTAAAAAAGAAAAGAAAGAAATGAACTGTAGGACAGCAAAAAAATTGTTATGGCTTTTTAACCTTAATAATTGCTGTTACATTGTTGTCAATTATTGCCATATCTGAAGCATCAACTACCCCGTCACCATTAACATCTTCAGGATGATATCCCATAAGCAGCGAAGTTACAGCATTATCAACTGATGCCATATCGGAACCATCTATTGAATTATCTTGAGTTACATTGCCGCTATATATGGCATATATAGCTCCAGACATCAATTTCAGGTTATTTCCAAATGCCTTTGAAGCTGATGTAGTAAAGTCGTAGCTAATTGAGGATAGGCCAGAAAAATTAACGGGTATATTGCTCCATGTTTCTACACTATTTCTATGCTTGACTACCAAATAATAGGACCCGTTTGCATTACCAGAAATATTCGTAATTGAGAGCGTGCCATTCACATTAAGATCAATATCGTTATAAGTATAAGCAACCAAATAAGGTGAAGTTGCATTATGAATTTCAATTGAAACTTTATCAGCAATATTATTGCCAAATTGTGGACCGGAATTACCCTTGGCCTGATTCATTGTCCCAGCTCCAGCATATAGCCCTTCCAGATATACTTTAAGATTTAATGTTTTAGAACCAACATTTACCAATACATTCATATCAGTAGCAGTAGCGCACATACCAGCATCAGGGGTAAAGGTATAAGTTTGGAGGCCAACAACTGAAGTGTTAATAGTTGCAGGGCTCCATGTACCTGTGATACTATTCAAAGAGGTTCCCGGCAATAAAGCTGGAGTATCACCCTGATTATATGGTCCTAAAGCAGTAAATATAGGTGTTACAGGAGAATTTATCTGGATATTCATTGACCCGGATGTGGCACATGAACCTGTTGCCGGAGAAAAGTTATATGTTGTACTTCCTGGAGAAATTGTGCTTATCGCTGCATTCCAAGTTCCAGTGATACCGTTATTTGATATTTCAGGCAATAATTCAGGAATTGCTCCCTGACAATAGGGGCCCAATTGATTAAATGTTGGGATAGTGGGTGAATTCTCCACAATTGCTGCATTTCCGGTCATAACTGTTGTGCCTTTTGAATTAGTCCCACTAATAGTATACGTTCCGGCAGGTTTAATTCCAAAACTAATTGCAGAACCAGTTCCCGCCAAGGTTGAGCCACCAGGTGATAAAGTATATGTAACTCCTAATTCTGAATTCGCCAAGCCAACAGCCAGACCACTTCCCCCCTGACAATAGGAGCCACTTCCGGTTACTGCAAAGGCTGTTGGAGGGCCGTTATAGGTTCCGATAAGAGATGGAATAGTTAATTCCATTTGGCCATTAAATAATACTGGATTGCTTGAAACATAAACTTCAATACCTCCGCTGGGTGTTCCTATCTGAATATTCAATTCGTAATGAAAAACTCCATTGGTAGTGATCTGAGCTATTAAAACTCTGTTGGTAGCAGGAATAGGACCAGTAGCACCAGAGCTTAATGTAGTCCAAGCCGAGCCTGTCAATATCATAGAGTTCCCGCTAACAGTGCCATCTCCAAGTACATCGGCAGTACCATAATCAATTTGACCTGCATCCATTCCAATAAATGAAATTGACTTTGGTGTACCAGCAATCAATCCGTCCTGAGTGGTCAAAGGAATACCCATGGCAGGATCAGTATTATGCAAAATACCATTAGCATTCACGACATTATTTACTCCATTGTCTTCTGACTTCAGAATTCCAAAATTCCCTGAACAGGCTGCGCCAACGGATAACCATGAATCCAGCATGACCGTATGTTTGGCAGCATTAGTTTTACTAAATGTTGGACTGGTAGATCCATAATTTGTATTATTAAAGAAAGATGTTGTTGTGGTAAACTTCAGGTTATGATTGGCTGTTCCATAAGCCATTTGAAATTTATAATCCGGGAGCATATCCGCGTATATTCTGTAAGTGACCGAACCTATTGGGAGATTCCCATGACCTATACTTCCGATGGAGTCAGCAGCAGTCGATATGTAGTATTTTTCAACAATAATACTTTCTAATCCATTCTGTGCCTGTGATAAAATACTTAGGAGACAAATTCCAAAGCAAAATAGTATGTTTTTCATTTTTTGTATTTCGTTTAATTTGGTTGCAACATTTATAGTTAACAAAATTACTGTTAGAATTCTGTTTTCTCCACAACACTAGTTTATGCTTTTTTTAATAAATGAATAAGCAGATGTTAACCAGTACTTCTAATGTTAAGTTAAGGTAAAATTAGCCATTATTAATCTAACATAATGTTATCCCGAATGTTGCATAATTGTTCCGAATATTTTTTCCTGGATAAAACTCTAAAGTTGAATTAATAGCTAGTAAGAGTAATTATGGTTTATAAAAATGGATAGTTGTTCTTACTCATGTTTTCTAAAAAAATGGGTTATTACGTTTTTTCATTATAGTTGTGAGTTTATTTTCTAAAGTCTGACTCGCGTTAATATTACTAAATTCAAAGATTTTATTAGTTTCCAAATCGTAAAAGTTTCACGTCTCGGAATCAACAATAATTATAGAAAACCACAATTGAAATAAGATTTGCTTTGAAAAATTACTTGTAAGAAAAAGTTGCTTTGGAATAATTGCTTGGTTCGATGCGTCATGGTCCCAATTTATCTTTATAAAGACTCAGGAGTTTCTGATTACATAAATTCATAACTCGTCCAATTAAAAGCCTAATTGAACCTATTACACTTGTATTTGTAACAATGAGAGTTCTTGTTGATCGAATAAGAAGCTTGCTTAATACAATCAAAATACTAACTGTACTAATGAAGGTC
>CAZNRQ010000183.1:0-6330 GCA_964574845.1 uncultured Bacteroidales bacterium | reverse complement strand
ATCTCGATAATGGCGGCATTGTTATTAGGCTTGAGTATTATTGGCGTCAAATACATACTATTTAACAACATTCTGGTTCTTAATGACATCTTTAAATATACCGATATACCAGTAATTGGTATTGTTCCAAAATACACCAACGATATTCCGGTATCCCAACTTATCGTAGATCAACATCCTAAATCAATCATTGCTGAAGCCCTCAGATCAATTCGAACCAATCTTCAGTTTATAAGTAACGATGAAACTTCAAAAGTAATAGCGATTACTTCCACTGTCTCAGGGGAAGGGAAAACATTTGTTGCTATTAACCTTGCCGGTATTATCGCATTTTCCGACAAAAAGGTCATCGTTATTGACCTCGATCTTCGTAAACCAAAAATCCATATTGGCTTTAGTGTTTCTAATCAAAAAGGTATGAGTACTATCCTTGCTAAGCGAGATGAAATTGATATTTGTATCAAGCACAGCACGGTGCCTAACCTTGACTTTATTACTGCCGGCCCCGTGCCCCCCAACCCATCGGAATTAATTTTCAGTTCGATGACAGAAGATGTAATCAATTATTTAAAGTCTAAATACGATTATATCATCATCGATAATCCACCGGTTGGATTGGTGACTGATGGAGTTAAATCAATGACCATGGCAGATTATCCCATCTATGTTCTTAAGGCTAACTATTCGAAGAAGTTTTACATTTTGGATATGGAGCGTATGGTTGAGGACAGTAAGATCAGCCATATATCCCTGCTACTTAATGCTATTGAGCCAATAAATGCCGCATATGGTTATAAAGGCCGCAATGGCCATAAAAAAGGCAAGAGCAAAGGCTATGGTTACGGATACGGCTATGGTTACGGATATGGATATGGTTATGGCGATGATGCTGAAGGATATTTCGACAATACCAAGACCGCCGTCAGGAAAAAAACGACAATGTTCCACAAGATACTGAGATTCCTCAGGCTAAGCAAATAGGCAGGACTTTATGCAGAAAATTCTCACCTCAATACCCGATATCATTCTCCTAAAACCGTATGTGTTCGAGGACCAACGTGGCTATTTTTTCGAATCATACAACTCAGAAAAGTTTCTTGAACAGGGGATTGAGGTTAGTTTCATTCAGGACAACCAATCCTTATCAGAAAAGAATGTATTGCGGGGATTGCATTTTCAAAGTCCGCCATTCGCTCAGGGCAAACTTGTCCGGGTGATTAAAGGTGCGGTTTTGGATGTTGCAGTCGACATCAGAAAGAGCTCTCCCTATTATGGACAATACGTTGCACAGGAGCTTTCCGAACAAAATAAACTTATGATGTGGGTCCCCCCCGGATTTGCACACGGTTTTCTTACACTTGAACCTGAAACAATATTCTTTTATAAATGTACTGCTCTCTATAACAAAGCCTCTGAAGGTATTGTAAAATGGGATGACCCCGATATTGGCATTGATTGGAACATCGAAAATCCAATAGTTTCTAACAGAGACAAACACGGGCTTTCTTTTAAGGAGTTCGTTAGTCCTTTTGTATAATTTTTTTATACTTTTGCAGAAAATCTATTCTATTGAAACCAGAATTAACTTATCTGCTGATAGCCTACGGTATTTTTTTCGTCGTTACACTCTTTTTCGCGGTATTAATTAACGGTTTATTGGTGAAGTTTTCCAGGAATCTGGGCACCCGGAGCAACACAGGCAATCAAGTGCGTTGGAATGTTCAGGAGAAACCTTCATTCGGGGGGATATCATTTTTTATAATTTTTCTTATTTCAATTTGCTGTCTTTCCTTCTTTTTTGATAACAGCAGCCTTTTTCATAATATCAAACTCCTTGGCATTGCTTTCGCTACAACTGTTGGTTTTTTGACCGGGCTTTTCGATGATGCCTTCAACACCAAAGTTATTGTAAAGCTGCTATCGCAAATCCTTTGTGGAGTAATATTGGTGATAACAGGTACGACCATAACCCTTTTTGATTACGATATACTCAACTATATACTTACTGTTTTATGGGTGGTTGGCATGATGAATTCCATTAATATGCTGGATAATATGGATGGGATATCCACCATTGTTTCCATTTTCATCTTCGTGGCTATATTTATTGACAACGCTCTGGGTTCGGGGTTGGGTGATTACAACAATATGTTGCTTCTGGGAATCATCACTGCATTGATAGGATTTTTGGTCTATAACTTTCCTCCCTCGCGAATGTTTATGGGCGATACCGGCAGCCAGTTCCTTGGAGTTTTGCTTGCTGCTTTCAGTATTACCTATTTGTGGAACCACAGCGAAGCCAACCAAATTTACATACCTGCCAAACAGATTATTTCTGTACTGCTGATATTCGCATTACCCCTCATTGATACCACTACTGTCACCATAAAAAGGATTCTTCAGGGCCGTTCGCCTTTTGTCGGAGGGAAAGACCATACTACCCACCATTTGGTTTATCTGGGTTTGTCAGACACCAAAGTAGCTTTGGTATTTACTGTCCTTTCGCTGGTATCCTTATGTCTTGGGCTATGGTGTCTCAGCCTGACAGAATGGACCCGATGGTACACTTTTGGATTTGCAGCCTATTTTGTGATTGTGTTTACTGTCCTATTTACCATTGCCAATACCAGTAAACCAAAAGCCCAATGACGCTCCTGAAAAAAATTGCTTTCGTTGTCGTTTCACTTCTCGTTCTCGTCATCACCCTGAAGGTATTCGTATTTTCGGATAAGATGCAGGAGGATAAGAAATCCGATGAGGCATATTTCAATGCCAGTCAGCGATTCTATAAAATATTTACGGTACGCATTCCTGAAAAACTCGATTTTGCCGGAGAAGCAGTACCTCTTGACAAATTTTACGTAAGGGAAGGGCTGGACAGAGAACTGATGGTAAATACTTTCTGGCATTCCAACACTTTCCTAATGTTCAAACGTTCGCAGCGATGTTTCCCTACCATTGATTCGGTGCTGAAAGCCAACCAGGTGCCAACCGATTTCAGATACCTGGCAATGATTGAAAGCGGACTGGAAAACATTGTATCACCTGCCGGAGCTTCCGGTGTATGGCAGTTTATGAAAGGGACAGGAACCGAAAACGGGTTGACCATAAATACAGAGATAGATGAACGCTACGACCTTATTAAGTCAAGTGTTGCAGCCTGCAAATATTTGAAAGCCGCCAAAGCCAAATATAATAGCTGGACCCTGGCTGCCGCATCCTACAATATGGGCACCGATGGAATCAGCGATGTGATGGCAAAGCAGAAAGTCAATAACTATTACGACCTTTACCTGAATAAGGAAACCCAACGTTATGTCTATCGCATTCTGGCTATGAAACTGATTTATCTGTCGCCGGTGCTGTATGGCTTATACCTGAGAAACCTTGATCTGTATCCTGAAATCCCCACTTATACCGTTGCAGTTGATTCTTCTGTGGCCGATTGGGCTTCTTTTGCTGTTAAGAACAAATCGAACTACCGTATCCTGAAGGAACTGAATCCCTGGATACTGAAATACTCCTTAACCAATAAGGAAAATAAAACCTACCTTGTCAGATTTCCCAAACCGGGATTTGAAAATTACTCTTCGTTGAGAGGTACCGTAAAAACAGAAGATCATTTATTCAACGATACGATAAAAATAGACCAGATACACTGACCCCTGCTGAGGATATGGATGAGAAGATGAAGGAAATGAACGACACTGAGTGGGAGCTGCAGGTGGATGAAGAATCGGAGCTGAGCGTTTACGGCGCCAGGGTGCATAATCTGAAGAACGTTGACCTGGTGATACCCCGCAACAAGCTGGTAGTGTTCACCGGACTCAGCGGCAGCGGAAAATCATCGCTGGCTTTCGATACCATTTATGCAGAAGGGCAAAGACGCTATATCGAGACCTTCTCGAATTATGTAAAGCAATTCCTGGGCAACATCGAAAGACCCGATGTGGATAAGATTACAGGCCTCAGCCCGGTTATCTCCATCGAACAGAAATCGACCAACCGCAATCCCCGCTCGACGGTGGGGACCATCACCGAGATATACGACTTCCTGCGACTGCTGTTTGCACGCACATCGGATGCTTATTCTTACGTGACCGGCGAGAAGATGGTCCGCTACAGCGAACAACAGATACAGGACCTGATATTCGAAAAGTATCTGAAGAAAAACATCATTGTATTGGCCCCTAAAGTGAAGGGCCGCAAAGGACACTACCGCGAACTTTTCGAACAGATACGCAAACTGGGATTCATCAAGGTGAGGGTGGACGGGCAGATAAAGGACCTGGTGTTTGGTATGCAACTCGACCGCTACAAACAGCATGATATTGAGATAGTGATAGACAAGATCGCCATTCACGACGACAACCGCGTGCGACTGAGCCAGACCATACAAACCGCGCTGAAACACGGCAAGAATTCGCTGATGGTGGCCGATGCCGACAGCAACGAGGTGCAGCATTTCAGCCGTATGCTGATGGATCCCGTGAGCGGCGTTTCATACAGCGAGCCCGAGCCTAATACTTTTTCCTTCAATTCGCCTTACGGTGCCTGCCCCAAATGCTCGGGCCTTGGCGAAATATCGGAGGTGGACATTAATAAGATCATACCCGATTTCTCCCTATCTATTAAACAAGGAGCCCTCACACCCATTGGCGTATACAAAAGCAGTTGGATTTTCCACCAACTGGAAGCCATCGGCAAAAAGTACGAGTTTACGCTGGATACGGCCATGAGTGACTTCAGCGAAGAGGCCGTCAATGTAATTCTTTACGGCACCGACGAAATTTTTTCTGTAAAGAATGAATACCTGGGTGTGACCTCACCTTATAAGATGAATTTCGACGGCATTGTGAATTTCATCATCAACCAAAGCAACGAAGCTTCGACGGCTGGCATCAAGAAATGGGCCGACAGCTTCATGAACAAGATAGAATGTCCCGAATGTCACGGAGCGCGCCTGAAAAAAGAATCGCTTCATTATAAGATCAACGGGCTGACCATTGCCGATTTCGCCAACAGCGACCTCTTCAGCCTGAAAGAGAAACTAGAAACCGCACAGAAATCTCTAAGCGAACAAAACCAACAGATAGCTTTCGAAATCATCCGCGAGATACAAAACCGCATCACCTTCTTGCTCGAAGTGGGTTTGGATTATCTTTCGCTCAATCGCCCTGCGGCCACCCTTTCGGGAGGTGAGGCACAACGAATACGCCTGGCGACACAGATCAGTTCGCAACTGGTGAATGTGCTGTATATTCTGGATGAACCCAGCATAGGGCTTCATCAAAGAGACAACCTGAAGCTGATAGCTGCCCTGAAAGAATTGCGCGATATCGGCAATTCGGTGATAGTGGTGGAACACGACAAGGAAACCATTATGGCTGCCGATTATATTGTGGACATTGGTCCCGGAGGAGGCATAAACGGCGGACAAATTGTTGCCATCGGCACCCCCGAAGATATATTGAAGACCTGCAGCCTCACAGCCATCTACCTCAACGGACTGAAAAAGATAAAGATTCCTGCCACCCGCCGCCCATCCAACGGTATGGAGATAAAACTGATTGGTGCCAACGGCAACAACCTGAAAAACGTAACGGCAACCTTCCCCTTAGGCACGCTGATATGTGTTACAGGGGTTTCGGGCAGCGGCAAGTCGTCCCTCATCAATCATACGCTCTATCCCATACTGAGCAAACATTTCTACCGCTCGGAACACAAGGCGCTGGAGTATAAAAAGATCGAAGGCATCAAGCATATCGACAAGGTGATAGAGATCGACCAATCGCCCATTGGCCGCACGCCCCGCTCGAACCCGGCCACCTACACGGGTGTGTTCGACGATATTCGCAAGCTCTATGTGCAGATACCCGAAGCCAAGATTCGCGGCTATCTGCCCGGAAGGTTTTCGTTCAATGTAAAGGGCGGACGCTGCGAAGTATGCGGGGGAGCTGGCGTTCGCATCATCGAGATGAATTTTCTGCCCGATGTGTTCGTGCCCTGCGAAAGCTGCAACGGCAAACGCTATAACCGCGAAACCCTGGAGGTGAAATATAAAGGAAAATCCATCAGCGATGTGCTGGAGATGAACATTGACGAGGCCGTGGAGTTTTTTGCGCATATACCTTCCATCATACAAAAGATACGTACCCTGAAGGATGTCGGTCTGGGTTATATCAAACTTGGACAGCAATCCACCACCCTTTCGGGAGGCGAGGCACAACGAGTGAAGCTGGCCGGCGAATTGTCGAAAAAAGATACCGGACAAACCCTCTATATTTTGGATGAACCTACCACAGGACTGCATTTCGAGGATATCAATGT
>CAZNRQ010000182.1:0-6348 GCA_964574845.1 uncultured Bacteroidales bacterium | reverse complement strand
TAAAATGATCAATACCAAACCCACAATATAAGGATAGGTGTTGGTGTATTCGGCAAACGTCTTGGCTTCGAATTCTTTCTTTTCCATTTTGTTGATCTCCTTAAAGACATCGTTCAAGCCGGCGTCGCTGGTAGTAGCTCGCACGTAGATGCCTTTTCCTGCTGCTGCTATCTGTTTCAACTGGTTCTCATCAAGTTTTGTAACCACTGTGTTGCCTTCCCTGTCCTTTTTATAATCTATGCTCAGGCCTTTCATGCCAATAGGAATAGGACCTCCGAATTCTGAACCCATACCAATGGCGTGAACTACCAGACCCTCTTTAACAGCATTCTGCACAGCCGGCAGGGCTTCGTCTTCATGATTTTCGCCATCGGTGATCAGAATAATGGCTTTTTTGTTCTTACTGTTCTTATCGAAAGAAGATGTTGCCAGGTTTATGGCTTCTCCAATAGCGGTTCCCTGTGTGGGAATGATGTCGGGATTGGCACTCATGCACATCATTTTGGCCGAAGCATAATCGGTGGTGATGGGAAGCAACACCTGTGCTTTACCGGCAAAGACCACTATGCCTATCTGGTCTTCTTCGAATTTGTCAATGAGTTTCGAGATAGCCATTTGTGCCCTCTGAATGCGGCTGGGTTTTATATCCTGAGCCAGCATACTGTTGGAAACGTCGAGAGCAATAATAATGTCGACGCCTTTTCTTTTACTCTTATCGAGTTTCGAACCTATTTTCAGGTTCACAATCGCAAATATCAGAAAAGTAAAAGCTACTGCCATAAGGATGAATTTCAGTATGGGCCTTCCGGTCGATCTGTCGGCTATCAACTGTTCCACCAACACGGAGTTTCCGAATTTTTGAATGGCTCTCTTTCTGCTGCGCAGCATCCATAGAAATATCAGAACGATGAGGGGTAGTGCTGCCAGTCCGCTTAAAAATATCAAATGATCAAACTCAACCATATCTCTCCTTTTAGGGTATTCTTTTGAAAACGGTATTACGCAAAACAATTTCGATGATCAGCAAACCAATAGCTACCAGCAAATAGATAAAATACTCGTCGTGACGGTTACTGAATTTAGTGACGTCTATCTTGGATTTCTCCAGCTTGTCTATCTGTCCATAAATGTCCTGCAGTTTCTGTTTGTTCGTGGCACGGAAGTATTGTCCCCCGGTAGCCTCAGCCACTTGTTTCAGCAGGGCTTCATCTATTTGTACATCGATATTCTGATATTGAATGCCAAAAGCTGTCTGGAAAGGATAGGGGGCCTTGCCCATGGTTCCCACACCAATGGTATAAACCCTGATACCAAACTTCTTGGCAATTTCAGCGGCTGTCTGCGGATCGATAGAGCCTGTATTGTTAACTCCATCGGTCAGTAATATGATAACTTTACTTACAGCCGTGCTGTTTTTAATATGAGCTATCGAAAGACCCAGCCCATCGCCAATGGCAGTTCCGTCTGTGATCATTCCGCTTTTAACTTCACTAAAAAATGATTTCAACACTTTATGATCTATAGTAAGCGGACATTGCATAAAGGCTTCCGAACTGAAAATAACCAACCCGATGCGGTCGTTGGGCCTGCCGTCGATAAACTGCATGGCAACATCTTTTGCAGCTTCAATGCGGTTGGGTTTGAAATCTTCAGACAACATACTTCCCGAAATATCTAATGCCATAAGGATGTCGATACCCTCGACGGTCATATCGCTTTTATCGAATCTCTTTTGCGGGCGGGCCAGGATAAAGATTAGTAGGCTAAGTATCAGCATGCGCAATATAAAAGGCACATGCATTAATCGCTGACGCATAGTGGGCCGCACTTTTAGCATCCCCGAAATATCCGAAAAGCCTATGGAGGAGGTTGAGGTATTTCTTTTCAAAATATACCAGACCACCATTCCAGGCACAAAAACCAGCAACAACAAGAACCAGGGCTTTGCCAGCGTGATGAATAAAATGGTTGAAAGCATATTCTATTCGGTTTTTGATTCGTTAGTAATATCAGTTTCTTCGGTCGCAATCTCAGTTCCCCTGGTGTCATCAGTCTTCACAAGCTTGGTGTTTTCAACAAAACTGACCGATCGGTTCAGGCTATTGTCATGCTCATCGGGCAGAGGGTTGTACTTGGCAAATTTAACCATGTCTGCCAGGGAAAGTATTTGCTCCAGTTTCTTAAGTTCTTCTGTGTCGGTGAGCTTGGTCTTAAGCGAAGTTATGATCTCATAGGTGGTCATTTCCAGTGCTATGGTCTCGAAGCGCTCTTCAATATATGCCCTGAGAATATCAATCAAAATGGTATGGAATTCTTTGACCTTACCGCTTTGCCATAATTTCTCCGACCTTAATTTTTCAAGTTCTTTCAATGCCTTCTCATGGGCTGGTATCTTCGGTTTAAGCGATATCTTGATGATGGCTTCTTTCTTTCTTACTTTCCAGATAATAAATATGATCAGAGCTATTAAAAGCAAAGATCCGAGTATGATGGAACTCCATATGATTATCTCTCTCAAGGTGATGGGTTCCTTCATTGGAGCTTTGATATCCTTTATGGCCTGGGTGGTATCCACAGCTACGGTATTGATATTTAGCACCACTGGAAGCGTATTCACACTCAACCTGGTCGTATCTCCAGGCATGGTGTAAGTAAAAACCAGCGCAGGAACTACTATACTACCTGAATCAAAGGAGGTGATATTAAGGGTTTGAGAATAAGACACCATTTTTTTATCCGCTGAGAAAACAGTGTCAATCTTCGAAAGCGAGATCACATCCACCTGCTTGCTCAGGGTATCGCCAATGATGGGGAAGAGTACCTGGGCTTTGGCCGGAAAAGTCGCTTTGTAAGTGTACTTAATGTGATCACCAATCAGCACATTGTTGGTGTCGATGGTGGCCGATGCACCGATATTCTGTGACCATCCCCAGGCCGGAGCTAGCAGCACCAACAATGTGAAAAGTACTTTATGCAAGGTCAATGTAAATTTCATACGGTTATTTCGCACTACGTTTTTTAAATAAAGTCATAAGAGGCTTGATGTAATCTTCATCGGTGTGTATAGCAGCCACATCAATTCTGCTTTTCATAAAAACTTCCTGCAATTGTTTTTCATGCTTCTGCCAACGGTAATTGAGGGTATTTCGCAGTTCTTTGCTCGATGTGTCGGCCCAGAATTCTTTGCCTGTCTCGAAATCGCGGAACTTTACCAGCCCCATATTCGGGATCTCGGTTTCGCGAAAATCAACTATGCGTATGCCTATCAGATCGTGTTTGCGGGAAGCAATTTTTATGGCATCCGTAAAATTATCATCAATAAAATCGCTGATCAAAAAGGCCGTGCAGCGTTTTTTAATGGCATTGGTCAGAAACTTTAAAGGTTCAGAGATCTTTGTGGTAGGGTTTTCGGGTTTGAAATCTACCAACTCACGAATAATCCTTAAGATATGTGATGTCCCCTTTTTGGGAGGTATGAACTTCTCAATTTTATCGCTGAAAAATATGACGCCTACCTTGTCGTTGTTTTGAATGGCTGAAAAGGCAAGAACGGCAGCAATTTCAGTAATTTTTCCTGACTTCAGTTGTTCTCTGGTCCCAAAACTGTTCGACCCGCTCACATCAACCATGATCATTACGGTCAGCTCGCGCTCTTCTTCAAATATCTTGACGTAGGGATGGTTAAATCGAGCAGTCACATTCCAGTCTATGGAACGGATATCATCACCAAACTGGTACTCGCGCACTTCGCTGAAGGCCATGCCACGTCCCTTAAATGCACTGTGATACTGACCCGAAAATATCTGGTTGGTCAATCCTCGCGATTTAATTTCAATTTTACGAACCCGTTTTAATAACTCCGCTGTTTCCACTTCAATAATATTTTGATCATTGATAATCTAAAATTATAAAATCTGAAATCTAAATTCCTATGGAACCTCAACGCTGTTCAGAATTTCGTTAATGATCTCTTCCGTGGTAATGTTTTCGGCTTCTGCCTCGTAAGTCAATCCAATACGATGACGCAGTACATCATGACAAACAGCACGAATATCTTCAGGATACACATAGCCTTTGCGTTTAATGAAAGCATAGGCTTTTGAAGCCAGAGCCAGAAATATACTGGCACGTGGCGAAGCACCATAGCTGATCAGCCCTTCGAATTTTTTCAGATTGTATTTGGCCGGATAACGTGTGGCAAACACGATGTCTGTAATGTAGTTCTCAATTTTTTCATCAATATAAACTTCCCTGACCAGATTACGAGCACGGGTAATATCTTCCGTTTTGATGATGGTATTGGTAGAATATTGCTGATTGCCCACATTTTGACGCATGATCATTTTTTCTTCTTCTTTGCTGGGATAGCCAATAACCACCTTAAGCATAAAACGGTCCACCTGAGCTTCCGGTAAAGGATAAGTTCCTTCCTGCTCAATAGGGTTTTGAGTAGCTAATACTAAAAATGGTTCAGGCAGAGGGAAAGTTTTGTCTCCAATAGTAACCTGACGTTCCTGCATGGCCTCCAATAAGGCGCTCTGAACTTTTGCCGGTGAACGGTTGATCTCATCAGCCAGAATAAAGTTTGAGAATATCGGACCTTTCTTTACATTGAATTCTTCATTCTTCTGACTGTAGACCATGGTCCCTATAAGGTCGGCTGGCAGCAGATCGGGTGTAAATTGGATGCGGTTGAATTTGGCATCGATAATACCAGCCAAGGATTTTATGGCAAGTGTTTTTGCCAAGCCGGGAACACCTTCCAATAAAATATGTCCGTTTGACAATAGTCCGATGAGCAAACGTTCGATCATATGTTTTTGCCCGATAATTACTTTGCCCATTTCAAGGCTGATCATGTCAACAAACGCACTTTCGCGTTGAATACGATCATTTAATTCTCTGATGTCTATTGTTTCTTGCATAAAAAATTGATTTTTTTTTGGTCGACAAAATTATAATTTCTGAATAGCCGAAATCAAGTGTTTTTTTGTTAAAAATTGTTAATTAAACAAAGGTACTCCACTTTTCGAATTCTGGTCAAAAACGAACCATTTTAAAAATTATTGCAAATAATTAAAAAAAAATTTTTTTTGGACCGGATTAAACTATATTTTTGTTTTGAAATTGCCTTTAAAATTTTATTTTTCAGGAATTAAGTTAAAGAGTTGATCAATTATTAACCCACAAAATAAAACCTATGAAATTAAAAAATTTACTCTTTTTGTTTTTTCTTACCTGTTTCGCTTTGCAACTGCAGGCGCAATGGTCGAACAAATCATTTGTTTTTGAAACAAAACTCAGACAATACAGGATGTATGTTTCGCCAAACTACAATGCTGCCAATCCTGCATCTATCGTTATTACTTTGCATGGTTTGGGCGACAACATGACAAACTTTAGCCTGATAGGATTTAATTATATTGCCGATACTGCCAATATTATTGTGGTGGTTCCACAGGCACTGGCTGATCCTTTCGCCGGAACGGCATGGAATTCAGGTGCCGGAATCGGTGGATATTATCCCAATTCTACCATTAACGATATAGGTTTTTTAAATCGTCTGGTGGATACGGTAAAATCGCATTATGCCGTAAATCCTGCCAGAGTTTACATCTGCGGGTTCTCTATGGGCGGTTTTATGACCGAAAGAATGGCGCTTCAATCAAACACTCAAATTGCCGCTTTCGCCTCTATGTCTGGTACTTTTGGATCGGGCATTACCACTTACGCTCCCGGAAGACATGTTCCCATTGCTGATTTTCATGGCACTTTAGATTCTACCGTTTATTATTCAGGTAACCTTTATGGTATTGATGCAGATTCTTTGATCAGTTTCTGGGTACATAATAATGGTTGTAACCCGGTTCCGGATTCAATGAGATATGCTGATGCGGCTAATGATACCGTTACAGTGGATCGTTTTAAATATGCCGGTACCAATCCCGATCAGGATGTTTGGTTTTTCAGGATGAATGGATTTGGACATAACGTTTTAGTAAAACCGTATAACGATATTACTGAAATTTATGAAGCATGGTTGTTTCTGCGCAGACATACCAATCCTACCGCTGGCATTCAAACTCAAACTTTATTTGAAAATAATATTCAGATATATCCTAACCCGGCCAGCAGTTTTGTAAATATTATTTTACCTCAGACTTCAGAAAAACTTACTGTTGAATTATTCTCTATTCAGGGTGCCTGCCTGTATTCTGCACAGGCAACTGGAACCCTTCACCAGATTGTGTTGAATGATGAGAAATTCAGTAATGGTATGTATATCCTGAGGGTTCACGGCAACTCTATCAACACTTCGCAAAGAATAATGATACAAAAATAACAGTC
>CAZNRQ010000181.1:0-6388 GCA_964574845.1 uncultured Bacteroidales bacterium | reverse complement strand
GAAGGCCTGATCACGGTCTTGTTTTTGAACAACACTTCATAAGTGGCCGATCCATTGCCGATATGGCATTTTACCTCTATTCTTTTATCGGGTGAGGAAACAGAAATGGTTTGGGAAAATGACGTAATTGGTAGCAGAAATACCCACCCAAGAAGAAAAAAAATTACTCCTGCTTTTAGCTTCATCATCATTTGCTGTCGGCTTTAATGCTGAACTCATCCAAAACCTTACAATCTATATCGAGTGCCTGAACCTTTAGGGTATTGTCTTTTATGGTCAGTACGCAAAAGTTATAGGTTCTGACGTAGAGTTGGGATTCGGGAGGATCGTTGACCTTGGGATACAGGGGCGCACCTCCGCCACCTGTGGTGATGTAATAGATATGGTTGCTAAATGCCTTTTCATAGCAATGCACATGTCCGCTGAAGACTATGGCTACTCCGTATTTTTCGAATAAAGGCAACAGGTATTTTTTGATCTTTTTCAGCTTGTCCTTATGCGGCCCGGAAGTGTAAACGGGCAAATGCATCACCACCACCCTGAACTGATAACTGCCGGCAGACGCCAGATCATTCACCAGCCATTTGTATTGTTCCGAGCCTTCCGAAAAGTCGGAATAGTTGTCAATAACTGTGAAATGAACCTTGCCTATATTCACTCCATACCATTTGCCGTTGTTGGGCACGGAAAAATCTTTGGACATGATTATCGAATGTCTTTCGTGATTTCCAAACGAAGGATAGAACCGGCTGCTGTCGATGATGGGCTTGGAGATCTCGCGGAACAGGGACCATGCCGAGTTCTTTTTTCCGTTGAACACCAGATCGCCGGTATGGAAGACCGCCACGGGTTTGTAAAGCATGATATCTTTTACGATGGCTCTGTGCACTTCATGATTGGTGCGGGTATCGCCAAACACCACTATGGCTGAATCGGCCTTGCTTTCGCTTTGAGCGAAGCAGGCGCAGATGTTGAGTAACACAAAAACCGAAAGAAAAAAACTTCTGAAAATGACCATGCCGCTAAATACTTATATTTGCAAAAATAAGTTTAATACAGGCTATTTCGGGAAGCAACCATGAAAATATTATCAAAAGCCGCCAATTATCTCCTTTTTTACCTGCTGCTGGGGTTTTCTCTGCTGCCTATGTGGGTATTGTACGGCATTTCGCGCTTTCTTTTCCTGTTGTTGTATTATGTTTTTGGTTATCGCAAAAAGGTGGTGCGAAAGAACCTCGAAGGCAGCCTTCCCGAGGGTGCAGATGTCCGAAAGATAAGCCGACAGTTCTATCTTTTTCTTTCGGAGATGTTTTTTGAGACCATCAAATGCCTTAGCATCAGCGAAAAGAACCTGCTGAAACGAGTGACCTGCGACAATCCGGAGATCATGGAAACTTATGCCAGAGAGAACCGCAGCGTGATCTTTATGTCGGCCCATTACGGCAACTGGGAAATGCTCATCTATGCCCTCAACCTCCTCTTCCCTCATTTGGCCATAGGCGTGGGTAAGCCCTTATCGAACCAGACGCTGAATGTGCTTATCAACAACAAAAGAAGCAAGACGGGCATGAAGATCATCAATGCCAGCAACATCAAGGAAGAGTTTGCCAAAGATAAAGACCGGCTGACCGCCAGCCTTTTCCTGGCCGACCAATATCCCGGAGGGGTGAAAAAAGGCTATCCCACCACCTTTTTGAACAAGGAAACCGATTTTATGTATGGGGCAGAGAAGTACGCCCGGGAGTATAATTTTCCCGTGGTTTATGCCGATATTGAGAGGGTGAAACGCGGGCATTACAAACTCCACCTGATCAACATTGCGGAGCAACCCAAGGACACGGAATACGGTTTCATTATGTCGGCCTATATCCAATGCCTGCAAAACACCATACTACGCACGCCGCAATACTGGCTGTGGTCGCATAAGAGGTGGAAAAACATTCCGGGATTTTATTCCTGATAAGAGTAACCACGGAGACACCGAGTTCACGAAGATACACGGAGAATTAAATTTTTGTGGAAAAGATTTTTATTCGGGGCGTGATCGGGAGTCGCACTCCGGCTTTTGGACGGGGATGTATAAAAAATTACTCTAAAGTTATAATTATTGATTCCCTAAGTTTAATGAAATGAAGGCTGAATTATATAAGTCGGTGCTTTTGGAGAAAATGTTGTGCTCTGAACGCTGAAAAATGGTTTAGCGCAAAAATATTAGAAGTAGCGCAAAAATAATGACCTTTAGCGCAAAAATATTGGGCAATATCGCAAAAATAATGAGTGAATGAGTTTTTGAAAAATTGGTGTTTTTTTTAACTGTTTTTCAATTAAACCGGGGAAATTGTCTGAACCGCTGATTCACCCGATTAAATGATTAACTTGATTGAATACCCTGACAGTGCCTGAAAAGAAATGATCAGTTTGGAACGTTGGCCTAACCGGGAATATTTCGACAGGCGCAGTAAATAGTTGAGTATCGACAGGAAATATTGTCATAGCTACAGGAAATTTTGTCATAGGTGCATTCGATTTTAGAACAGGTGCAGCGAATTTTTGAACAGGTGCAGTAAATATCATGACCCGTGCAGTCAATTTCACGACTTTGCAACAAATTTTACGACCCATGCAGCCGATTTCACGACCCGTGCAATGAATTTCATGACTCGTGCAGTCAATTTCATGACTGTTACATTAAATTTCATGACTCATGCAGTCAATATCTGAGTAGTGAATACATTTGGCTGTTTATCTGTATTTTATGAAAATGGTTTTATTTAGAATAAAAATAATTGGAAGGTTTTTCCTGAATTACACTATCATTTATGGAAAAATTGTCTGAACCGATGATGAAACTGATTAAATGATTCATTTGACCGAATAAGCAGTCGGAGCCTGAATGTAAACGCCTAGATAAAAAAATAAACGACTAAAAAACCTCACAAATCAAAAAACGCTTTGATATCGGCGTGGTAAATGCCTCCGCTCATCAGCCTGCTTTGTGTCTTATCGTTCATCACAAAAATAAACTTTCCTTTGAAATGCTTATGGATCTCCTTCACAAAACTGCGGTTGATAAGCAGCGATTTCGAGATGCGCAGAAAATCATCCTGTAGTTTTTGGGCAAGCAGTTGCAGGGTTTGATCGGTAAGGTATGTTTCACCCTGCTGATCATAGAAATTCACGTATTTTTCGCTGGCCATAAAGTAAACAATCTCTTCCAGCTTCACCGGTATGATCCTGTTCCCCGATTTATGCGCTATTGAGGTAAGTTTGGGTAAGGGTACATTTATCTTTTGAATGTTGCTGTAGAGATCCTCATTATTGCCCATACTTATCTTTTCAATTTTCTGAATGGTAAGCTTCAGGCGGTCGCTTTCAACAGGCTTCATCAAATAATCAACCGAATAGGTATTAAAAGCATCCAGTGCATAACTGTCGTAAGCCGTACAAAATATCACAAAAGGTTTGTGAATAAGTTCGGTAAGCATAGTAAAAACATTTTTACCGGGCATTTGTATGTCCAGAAAAATGACATCGGGTTTTGTTTTTTCAATCATCTCCATGGCTTCATCGCCATTGCAGGCTTCGCCGCATAACAAAAAATGTGCACTCTGATCTTTAAGCAAACGTTTCAGTCGTTCGCGGGCCAGTTTCTCGTCATCTATGATTAATGTGCTCCAGGGTTGTTTCATAAAAAAGCGCTTGCTATTTCGACAGCATAATTACTAATTTCTTTTCAGGTGTATTGATAAATTCAATTTCAAATGGCTTTTTGTACAGCAATTTTAATTTTTCATACGTATTCTGCAATCCGTATCCCGAGATCAGTCCTCCCGGAAAATCGGGGCCGTTGTCATAGATCTCTATCATCACTTTGCCATCCTTTTCGAAGATACTGATACGGATAATTCCGCCGGTTGTTATTTTTGAAATGCCATGTTTCACGGCATTTTCGGCCAGTGGTTGCAGAATAAACCGCGGCACCACGAAATCATTCAGTGGGTTTTCAACTTCTATGCTGTAATCCATCTTGTCATCAAACCTGTTTTTTTCTATCTCAAGATAAATGCCGGTCATTTCAACTTCGTCCCTAATCGTAGCATAATGGTCGCTGTCTTTATTGATATTATAGCGAAACAATTTCGATAACGAAAGCGCCATTTGTTCGGTTTTCGAAGCATCGATATGAGCCAGCGAAGCCAGCGAATTCAGTGCGTTGTAAAGAAAATGAGGATTGATACGTGCCTGCAATGCATTCAGATCGGATTTAAATTTCAATTCCTTTTGTTTGGCCAGTTCCAGTTCTTTTTCCTGCAACAGGCTGGTGATCTTATTGGTTTGAAAACGCGCATACAATCGGTAGAGTGTTATTAAAAGCGGAATCCCCAGTATCTTCCAGCCGACAGATTCCAGAGGTACCATAGACGGCGCAAAAAACAAATAGATGATCTGGTAAGCAACCCAAATGCAAAACAGCGAAACGAAAAAATTAAGGATCACGGCTATCCAATTCTTTTTTATTTTGCCAAGTATGATATCTAATGCCAGGAACAGAACACCTGTCAGTATGGCAAAGGGAACAAAAAACATATCCAGGTAGAGGCAAAATCCTGCTTCGTGGAAATCGCCGCCGACAAACTTCTCGATTAGCAGAAACAAAAATGCGATAGCCGGTATCTGAGCGATCAGTGTCGATTCAATAATTCTTTTCAGCAGTTTGTATTTCACTTTCCCAATAAAATTGTCGATCCCATAGTAGTGATAGATCTCCGAAAAAGTGAATAACAGGCAAATCGAAATAAACAGCATTAAGATGTATACCCCATTCTTATCGGGATAATCAAATTTCTTATCGAGATAAAGTCTCACCTTTTCTTCCCCACCATAGGAATACAGGGTTTTAAGCATGTATTTATCGTAGGAGGAGAGTCGCCCTGAGTAATTTAAAACGGAACTGTCTTTCCCAATTTCACTGGTATTATTAAATACGCCAAATAGCTCTACAATGTCTTTTCTTAAATATTGAGCCCTATATGCTGAATCAATTCTTGGGTTGACATACATTACCGTTTTTTTTAGAAATGGGAAAAACAGATTATTATGTTCATACTTATAGCCACAATCAATATTATCGCACCAGTTGTAAGTGGAATCATTTTTTATCGAATCAAATACGATGATTAGGTTAGGCCTGTTGTCTACAATTTTCACTTTTATGGTTTCCAGAACTCCATTCATTTCAGCGGCAAGGTCAGTAACTGTTTTAATATCTTCTTTGCCGGGATGACCCATTAGCTTGATCCTGAGATCTGTTTTCATAAGATTCAAATCATAAGTATAAGGAAGATAACCAACGGTTCTTCTTATAAATTCGATAGGATAGCTAACAGTTACTTTGTATTTTTGTGCATCGACACAGCGAATATTTCCGTCAGGGTCTTTCACCAATATATCTTCAATCCAAAATTTGCTTCCGTCTACTCCGTTCGCCAGTAATTTTAAAATTTCTTTATTAAAAACAGAATCCCGGGAAGTTATAGAAACCAAATCTCCATTTTTTATCATGGATACTGTGTACCTATCAATATCGAAATGAGAATGTTTGTTTTTAATGATAATTTTGGTTGTGTTTCTCAACTCATCCTGACTGATGATCCCCTCCCATGAGTTTTTTTTTCCATCCAAATAAACTCTTGGTTCCTGAATGGGATAAATAAAAATTAAAAAGTCCTGATTATTAACTTTTATTGTGCTTCTCCCCAATGTATTTGGGGTTATGTAATACCAGTTTTTATCGATTTTCTCTATGATCCCTTTATCATACTTGACGGTAAACTTAAGATTCGGATCTATGGCTTCAATTTTAACCTTTGATTTGGTGAGGTAATGTAAATCTCCACCCAGTACACTTATCTTAAATGCTTTGCCGGAGTAAGATGTCCAAATGGTGTCATTGCCGGAAGCCCAGGATGTGGAAATACTGAGGACGAATAGAAAAAACAATAATGCTGAGGTTTTCGATTTCATAATTTTACGGTTTTACTAAAATAATTCAGCAAAATAACGGCAGCATAAAGGTAAAGTAAATACATTTCCGACAAGATGGTTATTTTAAGCATTAAGTTGGCGTATGGTGTGAATAAATTGTCTGAACCCCGCCTGCGGCAGGCAGGCGCTGATGGAAGTGATTATTATGACTGATGTTCAACCCCTGACGGGGTTGGTGGGTTTGTGGATGATGGTTTACCCCGACCTTTCGGTCGGGGCTACCAATATTAATTTTTATGGGAGGGCGATTCGTGAATCGCCCCTACTTCTTCCTCAACAACTTCTTGATCTCATTCAACTTCATCAGCGCCTCCACAGGCGTCAGCGTATTGATATCGGTATT
>CAZNRQ010000180.1:0-6413 GCA_964574845.1 uncultured Bacteroidales bacterium | reverse complement strand
GTAGTAAATACCAGTCACAGAAAGCCCGATGATGTTTGTGCAATTATCATCCTCAGTTTCGAAAAATGGAGAAACGAATAAAGGCAAATGAGCCGTAAATTTAACCTTAATAATATATTGTAAGATGAAAATAGCCATAATTGGATTTGGGGCAGCCTCCATTGGGTTTATCGAAAAGGCAGGCAACTCAGGTCATGAGTTTCATGTGTTCGAGAAATCAAAGGACATTTATTCCTCAAGTATTTCGGGTATTCGTGCAGATGGAAAACTATTTATTTCTTCCGAAATGGGAGGAGATATCGCCATCGATACTCAGGTGCAACGTTATCTGGTAGATTTTTATCTGGATAAAACAAAGAATCATGAATACGAAACAGGCAAATCTTTTTATAATTCCAAGTACTACCAGGATTTCTATCGCCACGGATTTCAGCCTATCTCAGCTGAATTCTTTCATTTAGGTACCGATCAGCTTAAGGGCGTTTTAGGCGCCATTTATGAACATTTTTCCACACTGAAAAATGTTCATTTTCATTTTCATTCGCCTGTCGATAGTCTCGAGGTTGTTGGACCCAAAGTGAAGCTAAATGGGTCGGACGAGTTTGATGCAGCCATAGTATCGGTGGGACGTAGTGGCCACAAATTGATAAAGAACATCATTGGCAATCATCCTGACCTGGTGCTTGAGAATACAAAACTCGACCTTGGCATTCGTTTCGAATTACCTAACCATGTAGTCAACGATCTGAATACCGAGATGTACGAATTCAAAGTAAAGTACAAGAGCCGCACAGGCTATGTAGTGCGCACTTTTTGCAATAACCCCTCAGGCTATGTAGTTCCCGAAAAATACGATGATTTCATTACGGTAAATGGTCATGCTAAAATGAACGATAAAAGTACCAACACCAATTTTGCAGTACTTACTACCGTCGAACTTACCGAGCCTTTTAATGATCCCACCGGTTATGGTTCCCATATAGCCAAACTTACTAATTTGCTTGCGGGAAAGAATAAAGTGATATTACAAACTTATCGCGATCTTAAGAATTCGAAACGCACCAAACGAGTTTATCGTGTTCAGCCTACTCTGCCCCCTGAGAATTACATTCTGGGTGATATCAACCTGGCCTTCCCACGAAGGATAATTGAAAGCATCATTGATTTTATCGATCAACTGGACAAAGTAGTACCTGGTGTCGCTAGCGACGACAATCTGGTTTACGCCCCTGAAATAAAGTTTTATTCGAATAAATTAAACAACTCGTATTTCAAAAATCTAAAGTTCATCGGCGACTGTTCGGGTTACACTCGTTCCATCATTTATGCCACTGCCCATGGATATTTGACGGGCGACGAATTTATTTGACACTAAATTCGTGTGTGAAATAAATTTTCCTAATATTAACTTTTTTCTTGTTTTTCTCGTCTGGTTGAAGGTCTAACACCATTCCCCGGACAATATTATTCCCTTTCTTATGGGTTTTGGTTTTGTAAGTGGCTACAAAATTGGAAGATTTTATGGTATCGCATTTTGCTCCAGCAGGCAAATTAAAATTATCATCATAATCGCCCACTGCCATGATCATATATTGTTTGAAATAGGCTGCCTCCAGGCTGATGTTCAAACGATACTCTTCATTCTGATTGATGGTGTCCTTAATCGGAACCACTCTGATGTAATTACTGGTTAGTTTTTCCACACTACCGTCAGGTTTATAGTCCACCCATTGGTTCAGGTATTCCGCCCCATTGACTGTAAGATATTCCCTCTTACCGCTCAGATTGCCGTTTTTGTCAAAAACATAAAACCATCCTTTTTTCTGTCCGTTCACATACTGACCAAAATTGTTCAGTGACCCATTGTGATGAAAAACCACTCCACAGCCATTGTTTTTTCCATCTTTGATGAAAGAAATATCTTTCAAACTTCCTTTTTTTAGGTTTAGGAAAATCCCTTGTGGAATACCGTTAGCACATTCTTGTATGTAATCGATTTTGCCATTATCCTGATACTTGATGTGAAGTTCCTGAGATTGTTCATTGGGTTTAATAACATACTCTCCTTTTTCGTTTGGGTTGTTATTGCAGGCAGTTACAAACAATAGTGAAACGATGAATAAGCGTAAAATAGTTTTGAAAATAAAAGAGTTCATAAGATTAAGGTGTTAATTTTTTTTATGCAGATTTCTTAATTGTAAAATTATTGTTAAAAGGTATTGTTTTCTCGTGTAAAATTACTAATTTTGTTGTTATAAAGTAATTTAAGAAAAATATTATGTTTTCGGATTTCGAAAATATTGATTTAACGGGTTTGAAAGTATTGGTTGCTGAGAGTGACCGACTAAACTTAATTAAGATATATGAACTGTTAAGTTCCCTGGGAATTCAGGTAATAGTTACCCATAAAAGTATTGATGCTGTTGAAAAACATTTGCTAAATAGCCCCGATGTTATTCTTTTAAACATCGAGATGGAAGACGCTAAGCATGTTGATGCTATCAAAATAATAAGAAAGAATGAACAGCCTAATAAACATATTCCTATAATTGGGCTGACTACAAAATTGAAAGGTCATGAAAATGTTGAAACGGAAAAAGGCGAACCTGACGATTATCTGATAAATACTTTTTCCAAAGAAGATTTTTATAGGATTTTGGAAAAGCACATTTCAAAGAAGATCACTTATCTGTATTCGGTAAATAAAACACTCGAAACTTCCACCCAAGTTTTCAATGTCGTTGCTTTTGAAGACATGATGAGTTCTGATGTTGCAATGATGAAGAATGTACTCCAGTTTTTCTTAAAAGACATTCCCGAGTTGATCATCAAGCTAAAAGTATCTGTGGCAACAAAGTATTTTCCTGAAGTAGAATATTTTGCTCATTCAATTAAAGGAATAGCTGCAAACGTTTATGCCGAAAAGTTAAAAACAGTTGCCTACCACATTGAGATTATTGGAAAGACCAAGGACAATTCAAAAATAAATGAATGTGGTGCCTTAATAGTTAAATTGGAAAAAAACTTTCAGGAAGCAAAAGTCGAGATTACCTCATATCTTGCAAAATTATAATCACCCTGAATTCATTCGGGTATGATCGCATAGGATTACACTAATTCCTTATGTAGCTTAAAGTGCAAAAATGTCAGTGCTTTAGAGTTTTATATTTTTTTTTCAGACTTCTGTATACAATGGGATTTTTGATTATTTTTGCTCCGTTTTTAAAATAATGTAAACCTTAAAAAAACAAATGTTTATGGCAAAAAGAACTATAGTTGCAATGCCTGGTGATGGTATTGGAAAACCAGTTTTGGACGAATGTATTCGCGTTTTAGATGCAGTTGGATTTGAAGCTGATTATGTTAATGGTGATATTGGCTGGGAGTTTTGGTGCAAAGAAGGAAATCCCCTTCCCGACAGAACTATTAAGTTATTGGAGGAACACAAGATTGGTTTGTTTGGTGCAATTACTTCCAAACCTAAAGACAAAGCTGCAGCAGAACTAGCACCTGAATTACAGGGAAAGGGAATTCAATATTATAGTCCAATTGTAGCAATGCGTCAGCATTTCGATTTGGATATCTGTATGCGCCCTTGTAAAACATTTCCTTCTAACCCTTTGAATTTTATCCGCAGAGGCACTGGTAATTCTGTTGAAGAACCAGTGGTGGATGTAATGATTTTCCGTCAAAATACCGAAGGTCTTTATGGTGGTGTTGAGTGGACCAATCCTGGTGATCAGGTATATGACGCATTGATGACGCATCCGAAATTCCGTGACAACTTTGCATGGTGTCCTCGTCCGGAACTTGCTGTTTCAACCCGTATTTTTACTAAGAAGTACACAACCCGTATAGTTAAGGCTGCCTTTGAATATGCAAAGAGCCATGGTTATAAAAAAGTTACTGTTTGTGAAAAACCAAATGTTATTAGAGAAACTTCTGGTATGATGCTTAAAATAGCTCAGGAAATGTCGAAAAATGAATATCCTGATATTTGGGTAGAAGATGTGAATATCGACGCAATGATGATGTGGCTCACCAAAAACCCTGAAAACTACAATGTAATTGTGGCAGGAAACATGTTCGGTGATATAGTTTCTGATGGATTTGCTGGTTTAGTAGGAGGTTTGGGTTTTGCATGCAGTGCAAACATAGGACCTGAAGTGGCAGTGTTTGAACCCACCCATGGCTCTGCTCCAAAATACGCTGATTATCCTGTATCTATTGTTAATCCTATTGCCATGGTCCTTTCTGCTGTGATGATGCTCGAGCATATCGGCGAAATTGAAAAAGCTGCACGCATTAAAAAAGCAGTTGCGAAGGTTGTTGCAGATGGCAAAGTTAGAGCATATGATATGATGAAAATGAAAGGTACTCCGGATGTAGTAAATCAGGGTGCAGCTTCATCAAAAGCAATGGCTGATGCAATAATTGCTAACTTATAAAAGGTTATAAGCATATTACAATTGCAAAACAGATTGTAGTAGTTTGATTTATTAAGCAAACTACAATCTGTTTTGTTTTATAAAAAAAATCAATAATGTCTCTTCTATTCAGTAGGAAATGGATACTTAGAACCTTTATCGCTATTGGGGTTGGGATGTTGTTTTTTTCAGGAATAAAACCTGTCCTTTATACTTTATCAGATTCAATTGAATGGAAGCAACTAACCCCCGGCTTGGATTATGCAGAACTTAACGGCCCACACATTTCGAAGTTTTCTGATTCCAAAGTAAATGTATTGAGAATTAACACGGGTTTGTTCGATTTTTCTTTGGTCGCTTCTACTCAATTCGATAGCACTCAAAAGACAATAAAGCAATGGTGCGATACCATGGGGCTGACTGCTGCAATTAATGCAGGAATGTACTCCCTGAAAGACCACATCAGTGGTACAGGCTATATGCAAACCTATGATCATATCAACAATCCTGTTTTCAAGGAAAGCTTCAACGCATTGGCGGTATTTAATCCTAAAAACAAATCGGTTCCTGCTTTTCAAATTGTAGATATGATGAATCAAGATTGGAAAAAAATAAAAGAAGATTATTATTCCTGTTTTCAGTCTATCCGAATGATTGATAATTTGCATCAGGGAATCTATTGGAAAAAGAAACCGCTTTTAAGTTGCAGTATGTCAGTGCTGGCTATAGATAAGTCAGGAAATGTTTTGTTCATGTTTTCACGTTCTCCTTATAATGCCAATGAATACATAAAGTTCATGCTTAATTCACCCTTGAACATTCAAACAGCTATGTATTTAGAAGGTGGTCCGGAAGCTTCCTTGTATGCAAAATCAGATACTACTGAAATTATTAAGTTCGGGAGTTATGTTTCCTATTCTTGCCCCAATGACGACAACATAGAATTACGAAAAATGCCCAATATTTTGGGAATTAAGAAGAAAATACAAAAATAGAACATGGCATTATGTTTAAAAAAATAAGACAAAATAGACTGTTCAGGTACACTGCGATAACAATCATTATGTTATTTGCATTGAATGGTTTTGTTCTCACATCAGCATTCGTGGGTATAAAACTGCATCTATTCAACGACCCGGGGGCTGTGGATTATAACGATCGTTTTTTCCAGAAGATGGATGATAATTATTCTAATATTCAAAATGATACTTCAAAAAATGAAGTCTCAAAAATTGCGAAATTCTATTCTAAACTGTTTGTTATAAACCAATATTTTCCTACAAATGCGCAATTGATCCATAAAGCATTTTTGCAGCATAACAATGTGACATTGGCCGAAAAGATGGTAGATGCTATAAATCTCAACATGATTGATAGTTCTGATTATAACAACAAGATTAAGGATTGTGAAAGTTTTTTCCAAAGTAAATCGAACCCCAAACAGAATTCTGGAAATCTATTCGAATGGATGAATATCGTTGAATGGATGGATTTTAAAATAGCTGTTACTAAAGATACTACACTGATTGATAGCGTTGCTTCAATCACAGGAGTTGAACCACGACTTATTGTTTCAGTTCTTTTGGGAGAACAAATGCGTTTATTCAATTCAACCCGCGAAGTCTACAAAAAGGTAATCAACCCATTGAAAATTTTATCTGTGGAAAATAATTTTTCTCTAGGAGTTACAGGAGTGAAACCAGAGACTGCAATGTTGGCAGAGAAATATTTGAAAGATTCTACCTCGCCATTTTATCCTGGGAAAAAATATGAGCACTTACTCGATTTTAGTACAACAGATATTACAAAAGAGCGATTTGATAGATTGGTTAATTATAGGAATCACTACTATTCTTATTTGTATGCCGCTATAATCTTAATGGAGGTAAGGCATCAGTGGAAAAAAGCAGGTTTTGATATTTCGGATAGACCGGAAATTCTTGCAACCCTCTATAATGTTGGATACTATTATTCAGTCCCTAAAGC
>CAZNRQ010000179.1:0-6416 GCA_964574845.1 uncultured Bacteroidales bacterium | reverse complement strand
TGATTCCTGAAATTATCGCAACGAACTTCTTACTTACAACAACGAAGTAAAGGAAAATGAAACTCCCCTTAACTTTTACTCCGGTCATGTTAGTTTTTATGACAATGAAGTAAAGAAATATTACAAGCAGGCAAACTTTTTTAACAACGGAACTTAGTATTTTTAAAGTCATTATCGTTCCCATGACAATGGACGACGTTCTCATTTCGTTGGATGTAATTCCGATATCATTGGATGTTATTTTAGTTTCATTGGATAATACTTTTTCACTATGCAATATCATTTTGGCTGCATCGAGGCACGTTTTATTTACTCTGAAGCTTACTTTATTTGCTTCGATTCCTGCAAAAACGACACTGTTTGTTAAGAATCTTCCGGTGAAGTAAGGTTTTCCTCCAACGAAGTAAGATTTACTTCTATCGATTTAGGTTTTACTTACATCGAAGTTAGAAATAGTAACAACGATTTTTGTTTTAGTTCTACTGAATTTTTTCTTACCTTTACCGTTGTAATGTTTGGTTACATCGACTGAGTTTTTGATTGCTTCGATTTTTCCGTTTCTTTATTTGGAATATCTGCTAAAATGAATGAAAAAGAAAATACACGCCACAAAGCAAACATCCGAGCCTCCCATTTTTTAGATAGATTCGACGGAGAGCTTTCGGGTATTGATCTTTACCCTGCGCTAAGAGCTGCGCTCGATGCCGAGATGATCAAAATTGACAAGGCCAGACAAAAACAATTCAAACAGATCAAACCTATCACCATTAGTAAAAACAGATTGAGGGTGGTTATGGCCGACACCATGGTTAAATTCCTCCTCAGGGCATCTGTGTCAGCATACAATTATAACAATATTGCTCTGGCCAAGGCATTTTCGAAAGGGAAAACCCATTTCACCCGCGGAAAGAACAGCCTGGCCCCTGTCAAGGCCAGAACCCTTAAAGACCTAATGGCCAAAAATCTTGGTGTAATAACTTCTATTACACCCGCCGACATTATCGAAATGGAAACCGTCATTGTGGAATTCGAAGAAAATCTTATGAAGCCCAAAATGGCTATCAAAGACAAGAAAGCAACAGGTACTATGGTAATACCTAAAACACTGAACAGACTGGATGTCATTAAACATCAGATAGGAAATCTCATTCACTCCTATTTGCCCCATCTGGCTCTTGCCTGGGATAATACCATAAAAGTGGGACGGTCTACCGCCATTCGCCACCTGTCGCTGGTGATCAAAATAGTTGATTCCAAAGTTAACGTTCCCCTACGCAACATAAAATGCACCATCAGCAACGGGCAAAAATCCCACATTAAATACTCCACCAAACGCGGGGGCATACGTTTCAAGAGTTTGCAGGAATCCATCTGGACAGTCACCATCGAACATCCTGAGTATGACATCGTGATACTCGATAGGGTCATAACCCGAATGAATCAGGTTACCCGTCTGATCATCCCTCTGGTTAAAATAAAAGACTAAATACAATATTCTTTGGTATTCTAATGACACGGGTCTACCATATCCAAACACAAGGCGTTTCTCTAAGGAATCAAATAAACCACTCCCGTATAAACATGTATAATTCCGCCCGTCTCGGTTAGTTTAATATAATAGGAATAAACACCCAACTCGCAAATGCTGCTTTTTCCCAAATAACTTCCATTCCATCCTATTTCGTCATAACCCTTACGGGAATAAACCATTTCGCCCCAGCGGTCGTAAACAATCATTTCATAGTCGTCGGTTCGGAAACCGTCGCCTTTTCCATAAAAACTATCATTATTTCCATCACCGTTGGGTGAAAAAGAATTTGGCACCCAGAACATAAATGGCGGAAGCACTTTAACATATTGAATGGCTGTATCAAAACAAACATTGTGATTAGAAACAGCAAGTATCACTTGGTAAATTCCTGTATCGGAATATATATGAGTGGGAAACTGCAAATGAGAAGTATTACTGTTAATCATACTTGCCGGATCGCCAAACGACCAGTTCCAGGTAGTAGCATTATAGGACTGATCGTAAAACTGTACATGAGGATCATCCGAATAAACAACCGTCGGACGGAAGGTGAATCCTGCTATCGGAACCTTGTAAACTTTAACAGTATCCGCAAACGACACGGGGCATCCATTATTGGTATTGGCGGTTAGCCTCACCAGATAATAACCATGGTCGTTAAATGTATGCGATGCCAAAGCTGAGTTGGCCGAATTGCCGACAGATGAAGGATCATCAAAATGATACACCAGCGAATTCAGATCAATGAGGGGATTATTTGTATCAAAAGCAAAGTTTACGGTCAGCGGTTCGCAGCCTACCGAAGGTATCATTTGAAAATTGACTGGTACATCAGGATACACATTTATGGTGGCGGTGGTCGATCCTGTGCAGCCACCGGCACTGCTACCCAGCACTGTGTAAACAGTATTGACAAGAGGCGAGGCGATTACCTGTGTGCCATTTGCGGAAGACAAGCCCGTTGAAGGTGTCCAAACGTATGTATTCCCTCCCGAAGCCGTAAGCGTTTGCGGGTTTCCCTTGCAAACAGTAGTGGCAGTTGGCGTAACAGAAACCGTAATCGATGAAGATAGCGAAACACTAACCGTTCCGCTTCCTGAACATCCGGCGGCCGACATTCCAATGACGCTGTATGTGGTGTTGGCAACCGGGCAAACATGATAGGTTTGGCCTGTTGATCCACCAGGTTGCCAGGTGTAGCTCACACCACCGCCGGCAGTCAAATCGGTACATTGACCGGTACAAACATTGGCTGGATTGGCACTAGCTGTGATGATAGGTTGAGGATTTACTGTTACGGTAGCCCCTGCCGAGCTGCTGCAACCTGCAGCCGATGTTCCGACAACAGTATATATAGTAGTACTTGCTGGTGTAACAACCACCGAAGCACCAGCAAAACCGCCTGGATTCCAGGTATAGGATGTTGCCCCTGTAGCCGTAAGAGTTGCACTGTCGCCCGGACAAATAGCGGCAGAATTAACTGTGACTGATGGTAGCGGATTAACCGTTATGTTGATACCTGCCGAATTAGTACATCCCAGACTGGTTCCGGTAACTGTATAGATAGTTGACAAAGTCGGGTTTACATTAATAGAATTCCCTGTCTGATTTCCGGGCATCCAAACATAAGAACCTGCTCCCGAACCGTTCAATGTAAGATTCTGTCCGGCACAAATAACGGCCGGTGAAGGATTACTGCTTGCAGTTACGTTAGGTAATGGATTAACCACCACATTCATAGCTTGAGTCGTGGCGCATTGACCTACATTGGGAGTAAAAGTATAAGTCCCTCCGGTGGTATTGCTGACAATAGCCGGCAACCAGGTTCCTGTGATTCCATTGGGCGAAGTTGCGGTCAGAACCGGGGCTACCGCACCCGAACAAAAGGTAGGAATAGCGGCAAAGTTTGGCACGGTTTGAGCATTCACCACTACGCTTCTGGTTGTTGTGGAAGCACATTGTCCGGTAGCAGGTGTAAAAGTATAAACTGTGGTTCCGGCCGTTGCGGTGGAAATGGTTGTAGGACTCCAGGTGCCGTTGATACCATTGGTCGAGGTGGTTGGTAAAGTTCCCGGAACAGCCCCAATACAATAAGGACCAAAAGCGGCAAATGTTGGAAGGGTTGCAGCATTAACAGTTACACTCAAAGTGGTGTTTGTGGCGCATTGGCCTAACGAATGTGTAAATGTATAAACTGTTGTTCCAGCAGCAGCGGTCGATATGGCAACAGGATTCCAGGTTCCGCCAACGCCGTTGGTTGATGTTGTTGGCAAAACACCGGGCACAGCCCCAACACAATAGGGACCAATTGCTGCAAAAGTTGGGGCAATATTTGCATTTACAGTTATACTTAAAGTGGTTGAAGATGCACATTGTCCAGCCGAAGGCGTAAAAGTATAAACAGTAGTTCCGGCAGAAGCAGTCGAAATTGTTGCGGGATTCCACGTTCCGCTAATACCATTGGTAGAATTTGCTGGTAATGTTGCGGGAACAGCTCCCACACAATAAGGTCCTAAAGGATAAAATGATGGAATGGCATTCGGATTAACCGTAACATTCATTGTAGCTGTAGCAGAACACTGTCCGGCGTTAGGTGTAAAGGTATAAATTGTAGTTCCTGTCGAAGCTGTATTTATAGAGGAAGGATTCCAGCTACCTGAAATCCCATTTATGGATGTCCCTTGTAAAACATTTGGCACGGCACCTATACAATAAGGTCCTAAAGCAGCAAATGATGGAGAAACATTTGGATTCACAGTCACACTCATAGCAGTCGATGTAGCACATTGGCCTGCTGTCGGAGTAAAAGTATACACCGTGGTTCCTGCCGAAGCGGTAGAAATATTTGCAGGGTTCCAGGTACCGCTAATTCCATTGGTTGAAGTCGTTGGCAGGGTTCCGGGAGAAGCACCCATGCAATAGGGCCCCAATGCAGTAAATGTAGGAGCAACATTCGCATTCACCGTCACATTCATAGTAGTATTTACCCCACATTGACCTGCATTTGGCGTAAATGAATAAACAGAAGTGCCGGCCGTCGCAGTCGAAATGGCCGATGGACTCCATGAACCTGCGATACCATTATTTGAAGTCGTTGGTAGGGCCCCTGCTACGGCTCCGACACAATAGGGTCCCAATGCAGTAAATGTGGGCGTAAAACCTGAAGATATCGTAATACTCATGGTTGTTGCAGTGGCACAAGCTCCGGCAGTTGGAGTAAAATTATAAACCGAAGTTCCTGCGGTAGCTGTTGATATAACAGCAGGACTCCAGGTTCCGTTAATTCCGTTCGTCGAAGTAGTCGGTAAACTTCCCGGAGTGGCGCCTACACAATAAGGTCCCATGGCGTTAAAAGTTGGAACTGTACTGGGATTCACAGTAACACTAACCGTATTGGTTTGAATACAGGTTCCGCTCGATCCCGAAACTGTATAGATTGTTGTTGTTGGAGGGGTTGCTGCCACAGATGCTCCGTTAGCAGGTATGGTTCCTGGTGCCCACGAATAAGTATAGGCTCCTGTAGAACTTGCATTTAATGTGCTGGTTTGTCCGGCACAAATTGTATTTGGTGTGGCTGTCACATTTATGGGACTGGGAGCAATCGCGTTGATATTACCGATAAAAATGTATTGATACTGGCTAATGCCATATCTTGCAGGTGTTCCCACCGGGGCTGTAACATTGGTTGGTGGATCCTGGTTTGAATAAACAATGGTTATCGTTTTGATAACATCGAATGCAGAACTGATTGAAATAGGCTCATTAAGACATTGGCCCTGGGTACGGATTGCAGTAAGACCCATACTCGAACCCACTGCAGCAGAAGAAATAGGTCCATTATTTGTCGTTAAATTAGGAGTAACAATTACTCCATCGCATCTGGCGGCTGAAATGGTCACCTTGTCCTGATAATAGGCATAATTGAATGTGCCATCATTATACAATGGTTCCGTAAGGTCATAAATATTAAAAGTTACAGGGCCTTTCACTCCCTGGGGAAAAGTAAATACAACGGTGATACTATTATTCCATGCCAAGGTACCACTACTATTGCCGGCCCCAATCATTTCGAGTCGAAGACCCGTCTGATTGGCACAATTCTGAGCCACTGCACCTGCAGTTCCACCAAGTCCATTGGCTGCAATAGCAGATCCCTGCCATTGTTGTGTCCCATCACCGGAAGAAGTTATAGTAACATTACAATTTGGAGATACCGAAAAAGAAGCAGCATGTTGAGGAATATTTGCTAAAGAAAAAGGTTGTGAAAAAGCTTCCTGGTCGAAAAAATATATTAATATTAGGGAGAATATTGTAGTAATTCTAAGCCAATGTTTCATGAATTCAGATTAATAACTTGTAAAAATGATTGGTTTGCAATTAAAAAAATACGCAGAATGTACTTGGGCAAAATTACAAAGAAAAACAATACAAGTTTTTGATTTGATAATTTAAGGTAATGGTTCATAACATAATGAAAGTTACCCTCCTTTTTGCTACATTTTTTATAACATCAGCATTCATTTGGTTAGTGATTGTGAAAGTAAACTTTCATTATCCCGTTCGCATTACTATTGAATTTTATTTACTTTAGCCTGCAATTTGATTTTAAATCAAACACAATACAAACGTTTTTATGAATAAAAATATCACCATACTCCTAATTCCGGTTATTCTTTGTCTCATAGCATTTACATCTCACGCCTCCCCCGGCGATACCCTCAAGGTGCAGACCTTTACCTATGGCAGTCCACAGGACGCCTGGTTCATATTCCCTTCCGATACCGTTCGGGTAAACAAGATATTAATGTATTACACCCTGAAATGCAACCCTGCCCAAAACCCCGCCTGCGGCGAATGGGATTATCAAACATCCACTTATTTATAC
>CAZNRQ010000178.1:5401-6420 GCA_964574845.1 uncultured Bacteroidales bacterium | reverse complement strand
AAGGAAAAAAGTCTTTTGACTTCGGGAAAACATCTTCGGAATAAGGAAAAACCTCTTCCGCCCAATATATGGACGCATATTGGCTTTGTAGTGATTCTTAAAAATTAGTTGATGAGGCTAATGAGTGTGGACTGTTGTTTTGCAGCTGGGTTTACCCTCCGGCCTTTTTAGCCTTGTAACCTTTTTCGAGCAATATCTGAAGTATTTTGTCGCGGCAATCGCCCTGAATGATAATTTCGCCCTCTTTGGCCGAACCTCCGGTGCCGCATTTGGTTTTCAGGAGTCTTCCAAGCTCGTCCATATCCGTTTGTTTGCCCACAAAACCTTTTATCACACAGGCAGTTTTCCCGCCTCTGTGTTTTTTTTCCAAAAAAATGCGGAGGTCCTGTTGTGATGCAGGCAGGGTATCAGGTTCGGGGGCGGTTGCAGAAGTATATTTGAAATCGGGATTGGTGGAATACACTATTCCGCTTATGTTTTTATTTTTCGCCATCTTTTAGGTCTTCTATGGTCAGCAATTTAGCAATATAACAATGTAACAGTATAACAATTTTCTCAAAGCTTCCTGATCTTCTTCCAGGTTGCCTTCTCTTTCGGAAAAATAATATCGCTTCCTTTCAAATCCTTATACCATAATTTCAATCGGGTTCTTACCGAAATGCCGTTATCACCCGTATAGGTTTCGTTGATTTTTGATTTGAAAACTTCCAAGCTCAGATCAATCTTTTCGAGCGACCATAGCAGGAATCCTTTGCTGAGGTAAAGGTTGAGCATTTCATTTGTGCTGGGATTTTTGGCTGCCAGTTTGTCGAGGTAAGTCAGCCCTTTCTCTGTAACATCGGGTTGCATCAGTTTCAGGCAATAAAAGGTCAGATGCTGTTGATACCATTCCTGGCTCAACGGCTGATCTGAATAATCTATTTTCTGATAAATCAACTTCAGCGCATCGGTACGGCTGCTGCCGGTCCATCGCCATTCAATATCGTTTTCGGTTATTCTATTTGCCAGCGCAGTAACAA
>CAZNRQ010000178.1:0-5391 GCA_964574845.1 uncultured Bacteroidales bacterium | reverse complement strand
GCCTGCAGAATCTCTGAAAACAGAAGTAGAACTGTTGTTGATAAAGTTTTCGTATGCATCAATGGTGTTTTGCTTTACCGCAAAAGTAAAGTTCACACTGTCGGCCTTAAACATTTTGATCTCAGCAATACGGCTCTTTGCTTTTTCTGACAGAGCATCACCCGGAAAACGATTTATAAAGACCTGATAGTTTTCAATGGTTTTGCATTTATTAAAAATATTCTCTCTTACTTCAGCCAGCAAAGGCTCATTAGGGTATCTTTTCTCCAGTTCGTCATAGCAGTAATACTCTTTGCATCCGTTGAACAGATCGACCATCTTTTCATGAATTTGTTCCCTTTGTATCTGATAGGCTTTTTCAACGGTGATCTTATTAAAAGCAAAACCGTAGAAAATATCAACCGAGGATACACTATCAGGAGCAAACGATTGCTCACGTCCATGTTTTTCGAGCCACGATTTTAGGTTCTCCGGTTTTACGTAAGGCTCTATTGAGTTTCTCAGCAAGCTAACCTCCAATTGGTTGTTGAAAAATGAACTGATCTTTAGGAACGAATAATTCTCACCCATATTAATATTCAGGTAGCGGTCGTTTTTTATAACGCTCATGTGGGCATCCACTTTCACATCTTCCAGGTCTAATTCCACAGCCAAAAAAGTCAGTTGATAAGTGAAATCATCTTTGGCCGAAATGATTACCGGAAGCGAATTATAAACATAGCCTCCAAGCAATTGCTTGTCCACAGTAACAGTTTTCTTACTCAAAGGATCCTTTGCTTTATATCCGTAGTGATCGATGGCTTTAAAAAAATCCCTGATCTCTTTGCCACAGGATGTGGTAAGCATAAAAATAATCAGGCATAAAGCCAAAATCCCGGACCACCTAAATATTTTCTTATTAGGCTTCATCTTAATGAATGTTTTTGAAAGCATAAAGATAAACTTTTAAGCAAAAGCTTGGTAAAGTTTATGGCAATATTGTTATTTCAGAACCTTATAATTTGGCCGAAATATTAGTGACTTCTGCTGGTATTCCTTGTGAGCAACCTTCCGGTTGAGGCATTTTCAGAGGATGGTAATCGAAGTATATTTCTTTACCTTCCTTATCAAATTCTGCCGAAAGAGCATCTTTTGGAATAATTGTAATAGGATTTGAGGCATCCTCAGTTTTCACAATTATAACCGTGTGGCATCCTGTCGATTGATATTGATGCGAAACAGTCCCAATGGTTTTACCAATTTGTGCATTTGTCTGAACTGGGATAGGCTCGCTTTGTTGCGAGGTGTTTTGTTTTGTTTTGCACGAAGTAGCTAACAGGAAAACGACACCGAAAATTAGAATTAAGTTTTTCATAATCTTATTTTATAAAACAAAAGACACTCAAATCTTTTCATTCAAAAGAATGGATTTGAGTGTCTTTTTTAGAACAAATATAATGCCTAACTATTCAATAACCACTTTGGTTACTTTTTGGAAACTTGTATTGGGTTCGCCTACTCTAACCAGATAGGTTCCTGCTGCCAATCCTGTAACATTGAATGAAGTTTGGAATGAGTTTGCCACCGGTACAATGGTTTTGCCATTAACTTTTTGGCCGTTAATATCAAAAAGATCGACTACCATTTGATTGTTCGAAGGTAAGTGGCTGGCGTTTATATTCAGATCGAAACCTGATTTATAAACCACAACGCCAGGAGCAGCCTGAGCTTTTTCTTCTTCAATACCTACATACAATGGAATCTGGAAAGAGAATATTCGAGTACCGTAATTTCCACCTGTAGTACCATATTCTCCGGTATGCCAAAATGTAACACCATCTGATGGATCTAAAGAAGTATGAGAATAATCACCAAAACGCTGTGAACAATTTGTGATAGCTCCGGTACCTTGCTGAGCTGTAGTTTCTGCAAACGACATAGTTCCTAAAGGAGTATCAACAGCTCTACGGCCTGTGTAACGCAAACTGGGATATACATTTCCACCAGTTCCACCAGTTCCGGTAACTGCAAAAGCCATACCTATAGAACCGTTGTCATCCATTGCAATACTGCCAACCCAACGACTTAGCCCATCACTTGGAGCATAGGTTCCTTCCTGATAAATACTCCAAACACCGGCAGTTTGACGCAATTCAAACCATTTAATACATCTTATTGTGGTTGAAGGAATTTTTGCACTAAAGCAAAGTACAACAGAATTATAACCCGTCCAAACCCTATAGGGTGCCCTAAAAGTAAAAACTCCACCAATAGCATCTAATTTTTGTGTGCTTCCGTATTGTGTAACGTCATTCCAATTTGAAGTATAGGATGCATCAAATGCAGCAGTTGCCAAAAAGGTAGGACCTGAAAAAGTTGCTGCTGGAGTTGTACCCCATGTAGTGGCTAAAGAGTAAACATTAATACCATCAGTGGTTACACCGGCACCTGACCAATTATTATCTTGATAGGAAAAAATGGGCATCGGTGTTCCTGTTGCCGGCAATTGTCCGTCGGCATCAGCTGGTAAAGGACAAAGAAATCCACTTGAAGCAGGAGCGGTGGTAAAGTTTTTGGTTATCATTCTTGCTGCTGTATTGCCTAAAAGCATTTGAGCTCTTTCGAAAATGACTACTTTCTGAGTCGATTGATTTGATGTCATATAATAACCATCATGCCAGATAGAGAATTTCCCGTAATCGGGCATTTGGCTTGAGCTAAATGTGTAACAGTAGTAAGACCCGGTTGGATCATTGGTTTGTGAAACTGCGACATAAAGTTTATAAGGACTGCTGAAACCAAATTGGGCGATAAACCATCTGTCAGCAAATTTATCATAGAGAACAATAGGATCTCCATCGTTACTAACCGCTGGTGACCATAAGTTCCCTATTTGGCGAACGGTTCCTACTTGTGCACCGGTGGTTTTGTTAAAAATTTTAAACGGAGAAGCATTAACCGCTTGCACATAATAATTTAATCCCACAGCACCGGTCGGGTCAGGAGGACAACTGCCATCAGTTTGACCTGCCCAGTTAACCAACGATTTTGGCTGAAATAATCCTTGTTCTGTCTGGAAATCTGTATAAACATCATTGGTTTCAACAAAACCATGAGGAACACGATTTTCAATATCTTTTGATTCTCGCATACCATCGTGTTCAACAAAATAAGTGCTAGGAACTTTTTCTTCAAATAAGTCACGAAGAGGTTTAGAAATTGAAAAATGCTCACAAGTAGTCACTTCAACTTTACCATCATCTTGTGTTGTTTGAGCTGAAAGTCCTGTAAAGGCTAACATTGCCGAAAAAAGAAAAGTAATTTTTTTCATATTGGTTGGTGTAAATTTTTTGATTGGTGTGTTTTTTACAAAATTAGAACAAATATTTGGAGCTAAATGTTATTTTGTCGTTAAAAAATTGACATTAATACTGCAAAAGTGCATGAATATTCTCCTAAAAGATTTAGTTCTTCGAATAAATAAGTGGAAAATTATTTTGTCGCCATGGTAAGGGCAGGTATCAGATATACCGGAATAAAAGCTAGTAGTACAACTCCATATACAATAGAGTTTCCAGGGAAAGCAAATTCAATTAATGCACGTATCAGGAAAAAACCGGAAGAAATAATTAAAATTGAACGTCCCAGCTTGGAATTTAATACTCTGGAATTATACCACAGCATCATATAGCTGAAAGAGAACATGAAAAAACAAACCACAATATTAAGCATTTGCATATTGTTGCTATTGATCTGGTTTAGCTTAAATAGTTCGGTTTGCCAATCGAATAGAATCCAGAAGTAAAGGTGAAACACTCCCATAACCAAATATATCACTCCACCAATGATTACAAAAGTTCTTCTAAATTGTTCAAATTTTGAAAGGCTTGCCATAATACTATTAGTTTAAATTTGTGTCAAAAATATGAGTTCAAAAGTACATTTTCTTTAATTCCTGTATTGGAATAGAATTTCTTTTTCTACAAATTATCTTTAGCATACCACTCAGCATAGGAAGTAACCGTTTCGCAAAGTTTCAAACTATAAAGATTGACGTGTGCAGGTAATTTCTTTTGAATTCTTAGCGCAAAGTCATTGATGAGATTTTCGCAAGTAGGTTGATAAGGCGTGAGAAAAAGATTATAAGATGTTTTTAGTGGATCAATAATATCTTCTGGTGTTTTATCATAAAGAGCCAATGAATGATCTACCTTGTCAACTATTTCCTCCGATACGATTTTTTTTAGTTCTCCAAAATCTACTACCATTCCATTCAGGGGTGAAGCATCATCGTGAAGTATTTCTCCAACTACCGTTACATAAAGATAGTAGGAGTGTCCATGAATATTTTTACATGGACCATTATATCCGAGAAGAGCATGAGCCATTTCGAACTTAAACTCTTTTGTTAGTCTTATCTTTGCCATGGGTAAAAATTTATTTGAGTTTGGTTGTCTTGTTTCTGAATTTCTGAATTTTTTTTGACTTATCCCAGTAAATGCTCCAATAATATCTTGGTTCCTATCCCTATCAATACTAGCCCCCCAACCAATTCAGCTCTTTTGCCGAAAACAGAACCCAGGCTCTTTCCCATGCGGAAGCCTACCATAGATATAAATAATGTTACACCTCCAATAATTATTACTGTTTTTAACATAGAAACTTGCAGAAAAGCAAAACTTACTCCAATCATCAGGGCATCAATACTAGTAGCTATTGAAAGAGTCAGAATCAACCAGATATTTGTGATCTCCAATTCTTTTTTTTCTGTCTTTTTGAAGGATTCAATAACCATTTTTAAGCCAATGACTCCTAAAATTCCAAAGGCTATCCAGTGATCAAAAGCCAGAATATAATCTTTAAAGGATAACCCCAGTAACCATCCGATTACCGGCATCATTCCCTGAAAGAACCCGAAGAAGATACCGATTTTCAAAGCTTCGAAAAAGCGAATCTCCTTTTTGATCACACTGCATGAGATTGCTACTGCCAAACAATCCATAGCCAATCCTATGCTAATCAATATGATTTCTAATAAGCTCAATAGTTAATTCTTAATGAAGTTGGAAATCCCAGCCTGTGGAACAAAATTAATGATAAAGAAACAGAAAACAAGCTAAACGAACAAAGATCAGCCTTCCACTTTTTCGAGTTCTACGGTAAAATGCCTCATAATAGGGGCTTCGTACTTGATGGCATAGCCATGATGAATTTCTTGTCTGCGCTGATACACATTGCCCAGGGCAACCGCCACATATTCCATATGATTGTTGGTGTAGGTTCTTCTAGGAATGGCCAGCCTCAAAAATTCAAGCGCAGGATAACGGTTGTCGCGTGTGATGGGATCGCGGTCGGCGAGTATGGCGCCAATTTCAACTCCTCTTACGCCGCCTTCTATGTATAGTTCTATAG
>CAZNRQ010000177.1:0-6432 GCA_964574845.1 uncultured Bacteroidales bacterium | reverse complement strand
ATAGGGTTTTTCCCGAAAGCAAACTCACTGCCGCAGTCCAGATAAACCAACTTTCTGTTCTGCAGTTTATCCATATTGAAATTGGCGAGGTCGCGCAAGGGATAAATGTTGTCGTGGTTAAGCAGCGTAAGGGTGTTTTTATAATCTTTAAAATAATCAATGTTATAGTGATAGGTGAATTCCAGATAGCTGTATTCCGGCGAAAGTATCATCGCCATATCGGGATTCTTTGTTTTCATTTCGTTCACCTTTTCTACCACCTGATCTACCCGGCGTTTGTTATCGGGGGTAATGGTGAAAAACCACATCATGGCAATCATTAAAGCGAAAAAGGTGAACATTTTCAGCACGCGGTTATCCGTAAATTTCGAGAGCACTGCAGCCACAATTAGGTAGAAAGCCACCGAGATGTAGATAATGTAACGGTCGAGGAACATGGGGACACGATACGACAAAAGAAACATGCTCAGGTAAGGAAATACGACCCAAATGATAATTACTCTGGATGAGGTGTCCTTCAGGAAAGCCATGAATTTCATCTTGAATTGTTTCTTCCAGAGTATAAAGATCAGGTTGACGATTATACAAATCAGAAACACCAACATCACCACCCTCGAATTGAGGAAACGGTTGAGATTGCCGTACAATTCTGTTATTTCAGGTTTTCTCACCCATGTGCCATATTGAACGGAAACGCTAAGCCTTTGAACAAAAATTATAATATTGGGAATGTAAGCCAGGGCAGTGAAAAGGAAAACCAGCAACATTTTCTTATAGATATGGCGGAAGTTGCTTACGAAAAACATACACAGAAATTCCGTGGCAATTACGAAAAAACCAAAGTAGTGAGAATAGATCAGCAGGATATTGGCTAACAGCAGGTAAAAATAGCTGCTTTTTTTCTTGGGTTCATTGCAGATATACAGTGAGAAATAAAGGCTAAGGGCCGTGAGGAACACAAAGATCGGATAAACGCGTGCTTCGTGAGCGTAATACATGTGAAACTGCGACAGGGTGAATATAAACGCAGCAAATATCCCCGTTTGGAAAGAAAAGAATTTTCTGCCGGTCAGGTAAATCACAACCACCGTCATAGAGCTAAACAGTACGGAAAGAAAACGTACCGAAAACGCGCTGATGCCAAACATTTTTATCCAGAAATGGAGTAGTATAAAATGCAAGGCCGGGTTGTTCCCATTATTGCAAATATCAAGAATTGATTTGATGTCCATTTGAGAATAAAAAATTGTGAATGGTTCATCTAAAGCAATTTCACTTGATGAAATCCCAAAAATCTTCATCCCAAAATTCAGTAAGAATAATAATAGAGACGTTATTGCAATCTTGTTGTTATTGATAATAGCAGGGGTTTTCATTTGAATGTAATTATTGCTTAACAACCTTTAGGCAGGCTTTATTTTCATTGTTTGAAACCGTTACAAAATACATTCCGGCAGCTTCATTGGCAATATTGATTAAATATTCGGAACTATTATTTGGGTTATAACTATCAGAAAAAATTATTTTTCCAATCAGGTTAGTGACCATTATTTTTATAGGTTCATCGAAATTGTTGTCTTCAAAATGCAAATAAAACCTTCCATTTGAAATATTTGGATAAATACCAAAATAGAAATTTTTCTCGTTTACCTGGGTTTCTTCAATATCTGTCACATGTTCAGTTGTAGAACTCTTACTGCAGTCAGGGCCAAACTTTAACACATATATGTTTGAAATGCCTGTTCCATAACCCTTCGAATTTCCAATGACAATATACCCTTTATCTTTGGTCTGAATCGCATAATAGCCTTCGTCATCAGCAGAAGAGCCATCGGAAGCACTACATATAAAATTCCAATAATCAGTCATAACCACAAAGCTAATTTCCAATCCACCATTGCCAACTCCGGTTGTTGATCCAACCATCACAAATTGTGCTGAATCATTTAATGTTACGCTATAACCATAGTCATCTGCTGGACCGCTAATCCAGGGCTCAGGTATTTTCCACATAAAATTCTTGTTTTTATCAAATCTCATCAGCCAGAAATCATGCTGAATTACATTATAACTCATTGTTGTTCCAACAAAAATATATCCTGAATCGCGTGTTTCTTTAATTGAATTTAAGACATCTTCTTTGTCTTCTCCGTAGGTTTGTGTCCAAAGGGTATCGCCGTTCAGGTCGAGATTCAGCACATAGCCGTCGAGGTTTCCATGGCCGAAACTGCCGGTGGTGGCCCCAATGAGGTAGGTACTGTCGTAACGGTTATCTGCCGACATAGCATAGTCGGTGCTGTCGCCTCCGAAAACTTTGGTCCAGAGGGTATCGCCGCTCAGGTTGGTCTTTATAATATAAATGTTACCTGCCCCGGGTCCGTAACTGAAGGTCTGCCCTGATATCAGGTAAGCGTTGTCTTTGGTTTCTATCACTGAATTTCCCATATCCCAATCCGCACCTCCATAGGTCTTTTCCCATTGCACCACAGCGTTCGAATCGGTTTTAACCAGAAGAACGTCATAGCCTTTTTCGGGATGTTTGTTGGTGAGGCCCGTGATAAGCAATCCCTTGTCGGCAGTTCTTATAAAATCGTTGGCGGAATAAATGGAAGCATCTCCTATGGTTCTTTCAAAAAGAATTACTCCCAATGAATCGATGCGAATGATGTGGATATTGGTGTTGGCAATATCCCCGTTTTCATTGGCTAACAAATAATATCCGCCATCCCAGGCCTGAAGTATGCGTTTGCCATAATTGTAGGGCATTTGCCCATAGGTTTTATTGAAGGTGACCTGCGATTGCACAGCAGTATTTGCCAGAAGGAGGAAAAGTATGGAAAAGATTATGGCCGAAAGTTTTTTCATACTATAGCGTTTTAATAATGGAAACGTAAGCCCCCAATCCTGCCGAACGTTTCACATCGAGAAATCCGTTCAGGTAATCGGTTCGTAGCTCAAAAAAGAATTTGCTGTTGATGGAAGCCGAAAGGCCCAGTCCGTAATTCAGTCGGCCATATCCTCCGTATTCAATGTTTGGGCTGATGCAAACCAGCGATCTTTTCACATGTATGCGGTAGGTCGGCTCGAAACGTATCAGGGGATTGAAGTGCAGAAAATGATAGTTGATCAGGCTCAGCGATAAAGACAACCTGTCCTGCAATAAATACCTTGTATAATTGATACTGCCTTTCATAGGAATCATTCTTGTGAACCTTGAGGTTTTATCAGAATATACAAATTCGTCTTTGAGGCTGTCGCCCGAAAAAACGCTTATGGTTTCGGTATTCAAATCGAAAATATTGGCAATGTCAATGCCATCGAAGGTGATCAGTGTATCTTTTTTGAATTGCTGTGAGTGTTTGTTCCAGCTGATGAATCCCAGATTCTCCATTTTGATCTCAAATGAACTGTGTGCATCGCGATGAAAGAACGACATGTCAAGGCACATGCCCAGGCCATTCTCAGCCCCAAACTTCGAACTGAGGGTGTCGGAGCGCTGCATATTCATTTGCAGGTCCAATGCGAGGTATTCCGCATTGCTATGGGTAAAGAAGTTCCCTTTGGGAATGCTGTACGACAGCAGCGATTGCCCGTTGTTGATCCCCAAACCGGCCGTCAGCACATTCACCTTTGCCTTGCCAAACCAGGTTTTAATGACACCGGCCTTGATCTGCTGAAAGTTCATTAAAGTAAAGTATTGTTTGTCGAGGTAAGCATTTTGGCCAGCCAGGTCCTTATTGCCAAAAAACACCAGTTGGAACAGGTTCTTATCGAAGCAGAGTTCCCCGTAATTATGATTTTCGAAAGCGGCATAATAGCTGATACCTTTCTTCCTGGAAGGGATATTTATCCGCAGTTGTGTCACCCAGTTGTATCCTATCAGGTTCTTTTGTTCTTTGAGTCTGTTCAGGTTCTGAGTTTTTAGGTCAGTGGAAAGATAATTGCCATTGTAAAACTGATTGATATAATCATTGTTGATCCCGTTTGAGTTGAAAGAGGCTTCGGATTGTAAAGTGAGGTAGGTATGATTGTAATCAATATCGTAAGTGTCACCTTCAGGGGTATATTGTGGAGAAGAGTTGAAACCCGGCGTTACAGTGAAATGGTATTGACTGAACAAAGGATTTGCCATAAACAGGAAGGCAAGCAAGCCTAAGGAAAATACTATATGTCTGATCAAATTCCTTTTCATCCGCATTACTTTCCTACGGTGTAAGTGAAATCGCCCGTGAGTTTCAGCTTAAGATCATAGTAGCTGTATATTTTCACATAATGGCCTAACCCGGCAGTGTTGAATTTGGCTACCAGATAGGCTTTCTTGTAAAGGAAAAAGGATTGATACCTGTCGGCGGGCAACACAATATTAAATTCGGTCCTTCGCGGAGTTATCACTTTATAATCTGCATCCAGAGCCGGTGCCTCAATGAGACTATTGACCAGTAAGGAATCTGCAATGTGATTATTGGCATCTATCAGGTAGATCTGAAAATCTGCACTAAAAGGAAACCCATTGTCGGCTATCAGTTTTAGTTTACCTGACGAAGGATTGTCCCTGTATTCTCCCAGGTCCCAGTTCACCGAATCGGCCAGTGTGAGATCATTTGCTATCAACGATAAGGGTATCTCAAGGTTCAGCAGCGTCTTCAGATAATTGCCCTTATACACGAAATCGTTGCCTGAAGAAATGTTTCCCAGAGGATTGGTGGTAATATGCAACTGATAGCTGATCTTGTCAGGCATATCTTCCAGCATATTGATAATATTCGAATTGCTGAGAGGGAAAGAATAAGTGGCAGGCGTAACCGGCGAGGCAGGGTTGTGGGTTTCAGTAGCTCGCGATATGTTTAGCGTCTGACCTATGATAGGATCGTTGAATACGATTTCATGGCCGGTGCCGGTATTAATCGTACTTACTTTATCAAATACTACGCGGGCATCCATACCAAATCCGTTTTGCACATCCAGCGACATTTTTACATTATCGAGATCGAAATTCCCTGAAGTGAAAATGTTGAAGATATCCATGTTGGTGGTGTCGGGTCCCAGCACATTGCTACTGCTCCCGAAATAGCCTTTGGCATAACTGAATTTGATCTTTTCCAGCCTCACATTAAAATAGAATTGGTCCTGGTCAGTCAAGGTTATTTGGCTTCCGGCAGGATCAAGAACAGCAATAGTTGTATTGGTTAGTGTGTTACAATCCATATGCGTCGATCCGCGCATATCGAGTGAATATCCTGCTACATCAATGGATTTGGAAAAGTGTACAGTATTCCCCAAAGTGGCTGCAGGAACCATTTCTGTGAATTCAAGAGGCTGGCCATTTTTTATAGCATAGGGGATTTTGTAAGTAACAAAAATGTTTTGCGTGAGCGTATTGTTTACCTCCAATATCAGCTTTCCACCGCAAAAATCGACCCTGCTGATCTCAGCATTCTGAATTTTTAGTTTGGTATCTTCGGTAAAGTTAAAGAAGGTTTGCCCGGGATGCAGCACAACTCCGCTGAGTGCAGGCAATGCATTTTGCGAAATGGTATCAGGGAATTCAGAAAGCGAATCGAGAACATAGTCGGTTAGGTTAAACTGGAAGTTCAAACTCAGAAAATTATCCGAATTATTCACCAGGTTCGAATCAGCCACAATATCGCCGAAATTCAGGGATGTGTTGAAAATAGGGGCATACACACCAATATCCCAACTCGGATCTATCTTTTTCTGACACGAAGAAAACGAAAGGAGAAGCAGCAGAAAAAGAAGTGTTTTTTTTATTTTCATTAATCAGGTCAGCTATTACACGAATTTAAACATCGGTCGTTGGCGGACACAAAGATACATAGAGAATTCTTTACTTTCATCCAATTATCCATTTTTCCACCCAACAATATAACAATTGAACCATGTAACCATAAATTCATAAAAAAAATCCTGCCTTACTTCGGTCTTCGGTCTCCGGTCTTCAATCCCTTCTTCCCCACCTCAATACTTATATTTTTTCGTCCATCGTGTTTTCAAAAACTTCCTTATCTCATTCTCGCGGGCATTGGCCTGAGGCTCATAAAAGGTCGTCCCTGAAATTTTCTCCGGAAGAAACTCCTGTTCTGCAAAGTTGTTTTCGAAATCGTGGGAATATTTATACTCTTTTCCGTAACCGATTTCTTTCATGAGGGTAGTAGGCGAATTGCGCAAAGCCAGAGGCACTGGCAGATCTCCTGTCTGTTTAATCTTGGCCTGGGCATTCAGCAGGGCCATATACGAGGCATTGCTCTTAGGCGAAGTGGCAAGATAAATGGCCGTCTGCGAAAGTATCAACTGACATTCCGGATAGCCTATCATCTGCACTGCCTGAAAACAATTCGTTGCCAGCAGCAGGGCATTCGGATTGGCATTCCCTATGTCTTCCGAAGCCAGTATCAGCATGCGCCGGGCAATAAA
>CAZNRQ010000176.1:0-6439 GCA_964574845.1 uncultured Bacteroidales bacterium | reverse complement strand
GTTCTATTCTGTGAGAGAAGCAACTGATGGGGCTTCCTGTGCTGTCATACACCTGTATGGCGAAATATGCCTGCTCACCGGGAGCATGGCCACCGTCGTTAAGGTCGGCGGCATAATAAAAGGTGAAAAGAGTGTTGGTTGCTGAGACAGTAAAGGTCTGCTCCAGCACTTCGCCGGCAGCATGATGAGGGTTGGTGGGCCCTGGATAGCTGCATGTATACAGGTTGTTGCAGTCGGTTCCATTGTAAACGTTCACATTGTCGCCGCCCAATCTTACCGAATAGGCACCGCCGTTGGGGCAAAGAGCGGGGAAGTTGCCGTAAAAATCGTTTCCGCTGGCTGAAGTGATCATGGTGTGATAAGAGCATGATTTTTGGGGTGAATCTTCTCCCAAGGTAAAAATGCCAGCATTGAAGATAGTAAGAGGATTTGTCGAAAGGGCGTTGTAGCCTTTTCCGCCTCCCCAACCTGTGAAGTCGCCGTCTTCGAAGTCGACATTGCTGCAACTGCCGTTGACCAGTTTATAATGTTTCAGCGAACTCTTTGAGTTGGCTGAAACTTCATAAGGAAGCTGCACAATATGGTATTTTGCCTTTACAAAGGCAGCCTCTTTCTGAAAAACGAAACTTTGCAGCTCTATGTATGAACTGTAAGTGTTTCTGGCTGCTTCCAGGGTGGCGCTGAGGTCAAAACCTTCCAGAGAGTCACCTCTGAAGTAGGAACATTCCTTCTGCATCCTATCCATGGGGATATCGCCCGTAGACCAGGTGCTTGATTTAGCAACTACCTGTGCTTCTGCTGTTGGGGCAGAGAGAATCATGATAAATGCCAACAGCAGTAATAAGGCAAAGCAGCTGTTCTTTGCCATACGTATGCCTGTCAGCCAAACGGAGGTTCTAAGAACCTGGTTTGAAATTAATGGGGTGTGGGTAGAATTTGTTTCCATATTTCGAAATATTTGGTTTTACAAGGGTTCAATAATGAATAATTCCTTATTTGTAATTATAAATCATCTCTGCGATGATATATGTCAATGGTACTAATCAATTATTTTTGGTTTTAAATTAATCAAGCACAAAGATACAACATAAAAAGGCGAAAGTCAAGTTACGTCGTTGATTTTTGTCAGTTCGTCGTGTTATTAAATTAGTATGTAGAAACGAATTAATTAAAGTATGAGCAATGAGAAGTTGATTTAACATAACATCTTGTTATTGATGTCATGTTTGTATATGTAACTATTAATTCAGATAAAGTGTCAATATCAGGGTAGGATTAGGCAAGGAAAAACCTCATGGCCTGCAAAGCGGTGTTTACCCTTCATGAAATAAAATCAGAAAAGGGAAAGTAAAAGAAAAGGTGAATTTTAGATTTTTATGCTCCGAGAATTATTCCTTCTGTGATTTGATCAGTTTCGTCTTTACTTTTCTAAAAATTTAGGCTAAAGATAAATTTGATGCTAACAATCCTAAAGGTTTATATTGTGATTAGCCCAAACATTTAGGGTCGGAATTCTTCATAGGTCTGAATGACTATAAAGGAGAGTTATATGGGTAAAGGGTGAGGGCCGGAAACAGGAATTCAACCTGCTATCAGCCTAAATAGTAATTCTGCTTATCTACTCCACAGCTACTTTGGCTACCCTCTGGTAATCGGGTGTGCCAATCCTGACAATATAGATGCCGGTGTTGAACCCGGTAACGTTTATACTCGTCTCAAAGTTTCCTGATTTAGGAGTGATGTTCTTAATAAAAACCAGCTTGCCTGTAATATCATATAACTGTACTACATTCTGATCGTCCAAAGGCAGTTTGTCGGCTTTAATATAGATCACGTTATTCGAAAAATAAGCTGTGAGTTCAGGACGTAATGCCTCAACATCATTTATACCGCTGGTGCAGGGAGCCAACTGAAATGAATAAATACCTGTGGCCGACCCATTTTTGCTGTACATGCCTGTGTGCCAGAAAGTGCTTCCTTCGGCAGGATCGATGGAGGTTTGAGAGTAGTCGCCAAAGCGATTGCTGCCCGAAATGGAACCTGAACCGGGGAATACCACTGTTTCGGCATAGGTCATGCTACCCAAGGGATCGCTCTGCAGTCGTCCGGTGTAGCATAAGCTGGGAGATATTTCGGCGGATGCTTTTGCATAACACAGTGCTATATCGCCATTGCAATCCATGGCAATGCTTCCATTCCAACGGTTGGCGCTGTCGGGAGCATAAATACCTTCCTGATAGAGCGACCAGGCATGGCTGGTTTGATCCTGACGAAGTTCAACCCATTTGATGCTTCTTTGCAGGGAGTCGATCTTGACAGCCCAGTTTAGCACAACACGGTTGGTGCCTATAAAACTGTTCCATTGTGCACGGTACATGCATACACCTCCCAATCCGTCGAGCATCTGGGTTCCGGGTTGGGTGATATCGTTCCAACTGGAATTGTAGGTGGCATCAAAAGCAGCTGTTGGTAGAGTGGCATCCAGGGTAATGGTGGCAGTGGGAGTGGTGCCCCAACTGACGGCCATGGACCAGATATTGATTCCATCAATAGACCCGCTTCCCCAGCCATCGTCGGTATAGGAAAACAAAGGGCAGGGTTGTCCTGAAGGAGGTAATACCCCGTCGGCGTCGCCGGGAAGGGGAAGCCAAAAGCCAAATCCTGCATTGGTAGGAGTGGTGAGGGTGGTGGATATCATGCGTGCCGAGGAATTGCCGGCCAGCATGGCATCTCTTTCGAAACAGAGGACATGACCGTTGCCATTGTTGGATGTCATATAATAACCATTTTCCCAAACGGAGAATTTCAGATAATCGGGCATGGCGAAAGCCGGCAAGGTAAATTTGTATGAATACCAGGATCCGGCAGGATCGTTGGTGGCCGACACCGCCAAAGCAAAGCTGACAAAGAGATCGAGTTGAGCGACAAACCAACGGTCGGCAAATTTATCATACATGACGATGGGGTCGCCGGAATTCATGGTGGAGCCGGTTACGGTGCCCACGCTTCCTGTAAAGACCGGTGTTCCGGTGCCTGTTTTATCGTATACGGCGAAAGGGGTGGCATTGACTGCCTGCATATATTGTGTAAGACCTGCAGCTCCCGAAGGGTCCTGAGGGCTGGCACCACCGTTGAGGGCTTCCCATTGGGTGATCACTCCGGGCGATTTACGGTTACCCATTTGGGTTTGAATGGTCATAGGATCGTTGCCGTATTGAGGGCCATCGGCCGTACTGAACAAAAACTTCTGAGGAATGCGGTGTTCGCGGTCGGGCATTTCTTTGGCTCCCTCGAAATCCATCTTGTCGATCTGATTTTGTGTGAACATGGTGTTCAGCGGACGGGTCACGGCAAATTTAGATGCCGTTACTACGGTTACAGGACCATTGACCACCAGGGGTTTGTTGCCGGTGGATAATTGTTGTGATTGCACGCCGGCTGTCATCAACAGACTAATAATGAGTAGACTTATCCTTTTCATAATTTTTGTTTTTTCAAAATTAAAATAATTTCCTTTTAAAAGATGGGGTAAGTGAAAATAAAGTTTGGAGTTGAGGGGGTTATGCATGGAGTGGGAGTGCGGTTGCGTTTAACGGGTTGATGGTGAATTGCGCTCCCAGTGTTGAAATGACAAAATACAAATAATAAAAATCAAATAAATGCCAATAAGGAGGAAATTCGAAATTCAAAACATGGACAATGAAGTAAAATCATCCGATGACTGAACGTTGTTTGCTGCGAGTCATTGGATGAGTATCATTAGTTTGGGCTAAAGCCCGATTATGTGGTTACGGTGATCCCCGACCTATGCTTCGACAAGTTCAGCACCCGAGTCGGGGCTATGAAAGATATGAAGAATATTGTGTGAAATAAAAAGCCTACGGCTGAAACCGCAGGCTGTTGGAAGGGTTAACCGTAGGAGGGCTTAGAGCCGTGCTACGGTTTATCGGAGGAATGGGATGGTAATCAGGTGGTGGGGTTGAGTTGGACGGGGATGGTGAGCTCGGTTTGCTGGTTGGGCTGGATGGTGATGGCGATGGGTTTGGTGATGATGTTGTCGCCGGTGATGGTGGCGTCGTAGATGGCAGGGATGAGGGCATCGGCGAAGAACTGTGCATCAGAATCGGATTGGATGACACGATTGAGAGCCGGAATGGTGAGTGTTAAGGAGAGGACAGGGTTGTTAGTGATCTCGTCGACGGTGGTGATGAGGAAGCCGCCGGTTTTTACCTGAGTGTCGTCGGGGGTTTTTATCTTAAGCAGCCTGACCTCGAGCTTGACGACGCGTTTGTTGTTTACACCAATATCAGTAAGGTGAACTGTCTGGATGGTTTCGTGCTGGATGGTGATGTCGTAGTTGCCGGATTCGAGGTTGAAGGCACGTATCCAGCCACGTTTGGTGGAGTATTTGACGATGGTTTTGGAGCCTTTTTTTAGGGTTACCTTGACCTTGGGAAGGGCGGTACCCGTGGCAGCATCCAAGGAAAGAAGAGCCAGGGAAGTATGACGGATGCCGGAAGGTTTACCTACTTTCATTTCGGATACCCAAGTGGCGGATAGCTGAGGGAGATAGGAAAGAATGAGTTTGCCGATCTTATCGATGATGACATCGAGGTCGTTGAGTAGGCCGGGGATGGGGTTGGTGCCTTCGGCCTTTTTGGCTTTGATCTTGGCTTTTGGTTTGGCGAGAACGAGTTTGAAGGCTTTGATGGCAGCTTCCATTGCATCGAGGTCGGCAGGTTCGATGACGTCGAGTGTGGTTGCGTTGTCGGACATGATTTTGCGCATATCGGTGCAGTGGGCGACGGCATCGTTATCGGAACCCTGGGTTAAATAGACTAAAGGTTTGCCGAGAGAGACGGCGAGATCGGGTTTGTCGAGGTTGAAGGCCTGAACGGAGGCACGGAGCATGAATTTGTAGATGGTGTTGATCATTATGCTCTTGAGGGCCTTTTTCAGGGCGGTGATGTCGCCTGTTTGCTCGATTTGCTTGAGACGGGCCTGGGTAAGCTTGTCGAAGAGATCGAAGTATTTCACCTTGAGGACGGCATATAGCACTATGGCCATTAGCTGGACATCGTAGGTTGTGAGGAATAAAGATCCGCGTTCGGCGGCATCGTAGCGGGCATTTTCTTTTTTTGTCATGACAATAAATTTTTAATTATTAATTGGTTATGGTTTATTTGGTTGTTTATTTTTACATCGATAGGGCGATTCGTGAATCGCCCCTACGCGTCGTTGTCGATATTTGATGGTCCATTGTCATAAATTGATGGGCCATTGTTATTAATTGATGGTCCATTGTCATTATTTCTTCGTCCATTGTCATTAATTGATGATCCATTGTTATTATTTCTTCGTCCATTGTCATTAATTGATGGTCCATTGTTATTATTTCTTCGTCCATTGTCATTAATTGGTCATCCATTGTCATTATTTCTTCATCCGTTGTCATTTTAAGTCCGTCCGTTGATCAGGGGTTTTTGGACAATAGTATTTTGTTAGCGCCGCTGTTGATATTTTTTTCGATCAACGATTGACACTGTCAAAGTTAGGGCAAAAAAAGGTCAGGGTTTTTTTCTTTTCGTGGAGAGACGGGAAATTTCACGGACCACGCGCGGGTCGTGCCAAAGCTCGATCAAAACTTTTGCAGTATTTTCGTCGTCCTTATCGAGGATTATGACCCAATCGTGGGGCAAAACGATGAGGATTTTGCCTTCGTCGTTGGTTTTTATGTCGATGATGTGGAAAAGATTGATGATGGTATAGGGGATGGGGCTATAGAAAATGCAGCTATGGAGGTGTTTTTTTGCCATTGCGAAGGTGATGATGATGACCCGTTGGCGGCCATTGCTATAGCGGATGAACAGATAATGATCCTGGATGAAGACCATGACGAGGGCCGGTTTGTCGGAGAGAGCTTCTTTGAGCTCGAGGGCGCGGGCCTCGTTGTGGGTATGACGGTATTTGTTGTTTCGACGGGTGAGCTGTGAGGGCGTGAGAACCCGTTTTGCAAAGCGCGGAGTGCGGGGATAGCGTGGCATACTATGGAGGTTTAAAAGGTTGTACCTATTTGTGCCCTGTTTGCTGATTTACCTGTGCTGCCTGAGACCCGCCTGATTTTATTTTTCCTTATAAGTGTCTGCTGTTGTGATGCTACAGGGCTAAATTTGTTTTTGGTTTTTTAAATTTCATATGTGGATTTATGCTGCAAAAAATATGCCAAACCAAACGTATCGACCATATTTTCGAAAAAAAATTAAGTTGTAGAAAATAAACTGTTAATATTTGTGGTTGGATTGGGGAAAATGTTATTTTTGGAGTGGAAAATGTCTGAACCAGTATCATTTTTCTTTGCCTCCTGTCCGCCAAGGATGGAAGACTGAGATTTATCCTTTGCCCCAACCATGTAGGGAGATAAAGATTGGTCTTTTGCCTA
>CAZNRQ010000175.1:1780-6455 GCA_964574845.1 uncultured Bacteroidales bacterium | reverse complement strand
TCGGCCTTATGGCTGATAAAATGAAACCAATGGCCAGGAAGTTCAGCCATGTGGCCGAAAATGTCAAAATGGAGTCCAAAATGCTGATAATAAGTAATTAAATAATAAATAGTAACCAATAAAAATTTGTTTTATGCCTAATACACGATTGCCCTACAAACCCGCAGATTTCGTTGCACGAATGGATGTCGTTGACGATCTTCAGCTTTCACCCGGTACACCGCCCAACGCCAAAAAATATCTGGACTGGGGTTGGAAAGACGCCGAGAGTCAACATGTAACCGAAGTCAGAAAAAAAGCGGATGAATATTTTGAACTCATGAAGGACAAAAAAAATTGTCCTACTACGGTCCGCGACCAGATGACTATTTTGATAGCCGATTTTATGGCTTACGATCATGGTAAAAACGAACCGCATAACTTATGGAACAAGATTGCTGATTTTGGTAGCATTACCGATTGCGAATCGGCAGGTGTAAAGCGCGGCACTCCGCTCGCCAAAGCTCCTACCCAGGACGACGAAGTACCTGTAGCCGAACAGGTATATAAGGCACTGATTGGTATGCGTTCTAATGTTATCGGCAGTCACTTACTTTCAGTGGTCAATTCTGATTCCCCCTCCAGCAGGGCCCTGCCTGAAGGAATCAATGCTGCGGTGGTGTTCTGTTACATAGGCACCGAAGCTCCCACCAACAATGAGCAATATAAAAAGATAGGCAATGCCAAAAGAGGCCTCTTCCTCAACAAGTTCACCGACCTGCAACCAGTGGAAGACAAAAAACTCTATGCCTGGTATTATGTCCGTTACCAAAACTCCAAAAACGATTGGGGCGTACTTTCCAACCGCCTGAAAGCAGAGATATACTTCGAAGCGGAATGAGGAAGATTTGGTAAAAAGAAAACCCCCGAAGCCAATAGGCTACGGGGGTTTTTATTATATAAAAAAGACCATTTTTTTAATCAAATATCGTTTTTCATGGGAAAATACAATTTCTATTAAATAACTATTGGGAATTAAAGATTTCTGAAGTTTGAAATAAAACTATGGGATATCGATTTTATTTGTGAAATTATTAATTTTAAAAAAATGTTTTTGTATATTTGTTCATTGATTTGTGCCATTTTCATAGAATACTTTTTCGAGGGAATTAATCCATGTTGTTGACAACTTAGAAAAGGCGCAAAATAGGACAGTCTTTTTGAAGCACTCTCCTGAACGACAATAAACTGATTTCATTTTTTTTTGACCATAAAATCATGTTCTCAATCAGATATAAAAAACGTTCTATGAAAAAAAATTTTTTCGCTTTTTTGTTCATGCTGTTTCTTGCTATCAACAGCATTTTTGCACAGGGTATAGATTGTTCTACTGCCATGCCTTTTTGTACCGATTCAGCCTTCACGTATCCCGCAGGAGTAAATGTGCCGAGTTTGGGTGGGGTTTCGTGTTTAAGTACCACATACAACCCTGCCTGGTTTTATTGCACAATAGATCAACCGGGATCAGTTAATATTTTTATTCAAAATTTGGGGGGCCATGATGTCGATTTTGTTTGTTGGGGACCATTTCAATCATTGCAGCAGGCTTGTATGTTAAATCTGATCACTAACTCCAGTATGGATTGCAGTTATTCAGTTTCGTCAACCGAAACCTGTAATATACCTAATGGGCAGACCGGGCAAGTTTATGTAATGTTGGTTACAAATTTTTCGAATCTGCCAGATAATATTAGTTTTACGCAGAGCGGCGGAACCGGAACTTTGGATTGTAGTTATTTAGGTCCTCAGTCTGTATTTGCTGATCACACTATTAAAGTATGTGCTAATCCTGCCAGTGTTTCAGCCAGTCCGGGGTTTGATCATTACCAATGGTCAAACGGAGATACAACAGCAGCAACAACCATAACAGCATCAGGCTCCTATTATATTACTGCAACATTTAACGGTATACCCCGTTACGACACCATTCATGTAAACCTAACCAGTCCATATTTAAATTTGAATTTGGGACATGATACTACAATTTGCAGCAATACCGGACTGATACTTGATGCAGGCAACGCATTTGCTTCCTACCAATGGAACACTGGTTCGGCAAATCAAGCCATTTTGGTCAGTACTTCCGGAATATATTATGTCGTGGCTTCGGATACAGGCCAATGCATATATAACGACAGTATAAAAGTGATCATCAATCCGGCTCAATCTTTACATATAGGAAATGATACTTCTTTATGTCATTACAATCCTTTGCAGTTAGATGCCGGCCTTTCATTTGATTCCTATCATTGGTCAACAGGTGACACAACCCGATTTATAAACGTAAATTCTAATGGCCTTTATTCAGTAACCGTCAACAATAGTCAATGTGGTGTAACAGATTACGACACAATTATGGTTTTATTTATGAATGTGCCTACAGCCAATGCGGGATCAGATCAGTTTATCTGTCAAGGATCAATTGGATTGCTGCAAGCCAGCGGAGGAGGGACTTATGTGTGGAATCCGGTTTCCAATGTAAGTTGCCCGACTTGTGCTACCACGAATACCACTCCCGCACATTCTACTACTTATACAGTCACGGTTACTGCATCCAATGGTTGTAAAGCAACTGATTCGGTGACCATTCATGTTGCTAATGCAATTTTATCCACGATCAGTACTACATGCGGCTTAAGTAATGGGTCTGTAACCGTTTATCCTTATGGGGGGTCGGGTTCCTACTCCTATTTATGGAATACGACTCCGACACAAAACACCCAATCAATTACAGGCATAACCGGAGGTCAATATAATGTTACTATAACCGATAATAATTATCTCTGTTCATTTATAAAATCCGTAAATGTTTATAACCAACCCCCTCCTTCTATAAGTGTAATTGCCAAGTATAATTCTTCATGCGGATATGATATGGGAGGTATGTTGGTTCATGTAAATGAAGGTTTGGGCCCATTTACCTATATTTGGAACTCTGATCCTCCACAAACCTCAAAGGATCTTCTAAATGTACCAGCCGGGGTGTATTGTGTCACTGTAACAGATGCTCATAATTGCATGGATACAGTTTGCGATACCATAATTAATAGCCCTAAACCAACGCCTTCAATTTGTCTGACCACGGTGGATACTGCTACGAATCATAATTTAATTATGGTTGATAATATTGGTTTCACAGCCGTAACCGGTTTTATTGTTTATAAGGATACAAGCGGTGCGATGGATTTTGATTCCATAGGGTTTCAATACTACGTTGATGGTACCATTTTCACCGATACAACTTCCGACGCTTCTATTCAGTCTGAAAGATACAAAATATCTTTGCTGGATAGTTGCGGAATTATTTCAGACTTAAGTGAAGCAAATGCAACAATTTTCCTTTCAGTTAATTACTTTACGGGAACACAAAGTAAGATAAGTTGGAATTATAATGGAAGCAATCAAGTAGCTGGTTATCGGGTTTACCGGGGAACATCATTGGGGAATCTGAGTTTCCTGGCAAATGTATATGCAAACTATTATCAGTACTACGACTATTCTCCTCCTTCTGATCATTTATATTACATGGTAGAAGCTGTCCTAAATGATACCTGCAATCCTCTGATAAATCCGCCCCAGAGTTTTTCATCCAGTTTTTCCAACATAGTTAATGCATATTATATAGGACTTGATGAAAACAACCTGGATTTGGGCATACGAATATATCCCAATCCTGCAAAAGAAACATTGACCCTTGAACTGACATCTACTTTAAATGCGCCCACTAAATTTGAAGTCTGTGATCTCTTAGGTCGGAAAATGATGGAACAAAACATAGCAAACTTGAAGACACAAATTGATGTAAGCTCGCTGGCCAAAGGCATGTATCTACTCAAACTTAAATGCGGCAACAAAATCCAGACAAAAAGGTTTGTGAAAGAATAGGCGTGAATCTTTTTTCCGAAAAGGATTGGCGATACATTACTTAATAGCTATTCATTTATAGAAAAAAACCCGAAGCCTTTTGCTCCGGGTTTTTTTTATTTACTAAGAGTCCGGGGTTTTGAATTGATTATGCTGAAAAAGCCTATTCCATTCAGCCAATCATTCGACAACATTGCCCTTGATCGTCAATTCAACCGTACTGTTTCCGGCATTCGACACTACTCTTATGGTTTTGCTTATCATGCCTATCTTCTTGGTGTCATAAGCCACCTTGATGGTGCTGGTATTGCCAGGAAAAATCGGGTATTTAGGCCAGGAGGGAACCGTGCAGTCGCATGAGGCGGTTACGCTGCTTAGCAGCAAGGGTTCGGTGCCGGTGTTTTTAAAAACGAACTGGCAACTGCCATCCGATCCGCTTTTGATGGTTCCGTAATCATGTAGGGTTTTCACAAATTCGATTTTCGGACCCTCAGATTTAATTGGGTCAGTGGTGATTTTTTGTGCTTTTGCAATCAAAACAGTGCAAAGAAGCATTATTAAAAGGGTTGTTTTTTTCATCTTTTTAAATTTTAATTTTCACACATACACATTGATACTTGTGGCAGACCTGACATTTGTCCATGTTGCCATCCATAATGACAATCTTATTGAATAATGTCATTACATAAGCCAATAGCTTTTTCATAATAATTTTCTTTGTGGTTTTTAAAAATCAAATAAATCGGAAAACAACCCCCGCTTGCGCTTTGGA
>CAZNRQ010000175.1:0-1770 GCA_964574845.1 uncultured Bacteroidales bacterium | reverse complement strand
TTGTGGTTCTCATGATGATGTTCATTTAAATCATCATCATGATCTTCGGTATAAAACGAAGCGCGATTGTTTTTCGAAAGTTGGATAATTCTATCGAATTGATCTTTGTGAATCCAAACACCTTTGCATTTCGGACAAAAGTCGATCTCAATTCCTTCGGTATTTGACAATACCAGGTTGGTTTTACATCTTGGACAAATCATAATTTTTTGTTTTAAAGGTTTATTTAATACTGTTTAGGACATAATCGATTACCCCGCTTAAGCCTTTTTCGTTAATAAAGCTGAGCAGTTTAATTATTTGTGGAAACAACAGAACTAAAGCAATAATTACTGCAATAAGTAATATTATAACTACAAAAATCAGTACTACTTTTAATACGGGATTATTCTTCAACTTATCTAATAAGAGCTGTTGAATATTATTTTTTTTATAGTGGTCATCCGACGAATAGTAATCATCCGGTTTACCGTGATAGGGGTCGTAACTCACGCTGTGACGTTTATGACCGGCTTCCATTAAATCTTCAAATTTCATAATGTTTTTGTTTTAGAATTTTTAAAATTATTAATACTCGTATTCCTCGTTTTGAATGTGATATAAACTATGAGGTTCGGCATGTATTAATATTTCACTACGGGGGACAAGCGAAGCCAGTTGGTTCTCCAGCTTTTCGCAAATGCTATGAACTTCAGTAAGGTTTATGTCGGGAGCGACATGGATATTGAACCTGATGAAGGTTTCCGCACCGGCCGTCCTTATCTTTACGCTATGAAAATTCACTACATCCTGGTTATCTTTTAACACCTGATATACCAACTGATAAGTTTCTTTCGGGGCCATATCGAGCAAAACGTTAATGGCTTTTTTACCCAAACGGTAACTTACCACCAGCACGATCAGCGCCACCACCAATGCGGCTATAGAATCGGCAAAGAAAAAACCGAAGTTGGCACAAATTATCCCGAACAAAACGACCGAAGAACTCCAGATATCGGTAGAGAAATGAAGAGCATCGGCTTCCAATGCCTGGCTGTTATGCTTTTTAGCCACTTTATACAACATCCTCGAACGGTTAATGTCGATAATTATGGAACTGATAATAACGACATAGCTCCATACGGTCACTTCAATATGGGTATTGCCCGAAGTAAGCCGTTCGACGGCTTCGTAAATAATCCACACACAAGTGATCAACAGAAGAATGGTTTCGATCAGTGCCGAAAAATTCTCAATCTTTCCGTGTCCGTAATTATGCTTTTTGTCGGGTGGTTTATCCGAAACACTAACCGAAAAATAGGTGATAATGGCAGCCACCAGGTCTAATCCTGAATGAAGAGCCTCTGACAAGATGCCCAAACTGCCAGTTATAACTCCAATTACTATCTTGAATGCTGTTAAAAATATGGCAGCAAGAACCGAGATCAATGCTACTCTTTTTTTCTCTTTTACCATAGCTTGTGTTTACCATAGTTGAAAAATTAATACAAATACGATACCTTGCAGAATTTCTGCAAAGGATCAAAAAATAAGCCTAAGGTATTAAGAGAATTTTGGCGGTTGCCAGACGAAGGCAGAATAGTTATCTTTGAAATCGGTGGTCAGATTAATGTAATATCCTGCCTGATTTTCTAAAGGAGTAGTTTTGATGGTAAGATCACTGAAAAAAACATCTTCATCTATGCAATTCGTCTGCGAATGATCAAAACATCCGGCAGTTTCATTGCATTCAACAAATAAATTTGCAGAGTAATGGGAACTACTATAATC
>CAZNRQ010000174.1:0-6459 GCA_964574845.1 uncultured Bacteroidales bacterium | reverse complement strand
GTTCCCAACACAGAATACAGAATTAACATAACACCTCCTTTTTTTGTTTGTTTATATTTGATTTAACAGCCGCACGGCAAATACAGATCGTCCCGGGGGTTGATCAGCATCACGGGCAGCTTATACTTATTATCTATGATCTTTTTTTCCTTAAGGCCAAGCAATAGGTCGTCGACGGCAATATCTTTGGTGGCCATAATCACCAGCAGATCGGCATTGTTAAGCCATGCATATTCCACGGCATACTTATCTATATCCACTGTAATATCCGGTTCTTTGACAATATCATAATTCACCTCAAGGTTTTTGTACAGTTTTTTCACCAGTACGATATTGTTGCGCAAAGAGGCCGCAAAATATGCGTCTTTATAGGCCCGAATCAGTATTCTCACCTTCGATTTATTCAGGGTGCTGATATGTCCGGCCCACGCCGATTTTTCTTTAGATTCCCGATTAAAATCAAGAGGGAGTATGATGTGGCTATACATGGTTTTGCGTGGCATGTCGTCGTGAACCACTATCAAGGGAACACGAAGATTGCGGTAATCGGTCACCAGCTTTCCGGAGGTAAAGTAATGCGTTTTCTTTTTCGCACTGTTCAAGCCTGCGATCACGGCAATGGCATTGATCTTCTCGTAGAATTTATTGATAAGGTCGTGCATCTCGCCCTGAAATACATAGACATTTACCATGAGGTGGTGTTTCGAAATGATATTGTTCGAAAGGGTGACGAGACCTGCTTTGGCAGCCGCTGCAGAATCTTCCGGGCTAATGTTTTTTTCTATGTGTTTTTTGCTGATGGCATGAATGATGCTTACTTCACACTTGAAAAGCCGCGCCAGCTCAATGCCATAGATCAACGCATTTTCTGAGGCCTCAGAAAAATCGTAAGGGACCAAAACCTGCTGCTTTGCTGTTTCCTCGGCCATAATTGTATCATTAATCGAATGAATAACAAAAGTAGGAAAAGAAATAAAATGAATACGATTTTCGTTGATAAAAACTTTACGGGAATATCTTTTTAAAATTCCAAATGGCAAATAACAAATCCCAAATATATTTCAAAATCATAAAATTCCAAACAGAATGGGGTGGTTTAAAGATAGCTATTTCTAAGATTGGAGCTTATTTGGATTTTGTATTTTGAGACCTGGAGCTTAAAAAAAAGCAACCTCATTAGGGGATGAGGCTGCTCGTAAAATAGGGACATTTGTTGTATGAGGGGGAGGAATCTTTTGGGAAAAATACCCTCATACGAATTAGGGTTATTAATAAAACGTAATAAAAATAAAATAACTGGGTAGGAAAGTTATTTTTTTATAAATTTTTTACAAAATCGCAAACCAACTTGAATAATTCGCTGTATTTTGTCAGAGGGAGACCGGCTGCTTTGTCGCCAACCGTATGGTATTCCTTATATTCGCCGCCCAGGGTATAGATGAAAAAACTTTTTACACCGTGCTTATAAAAAAAATAGTGATCGCTGTTGGCGGCCTCTCCCCTTTCGCTAATTGCCTTCAAATAACCTCCTTTTTCGTTCAGCGCCTTTAGCTTTTCGAATTCGGGCTTGAAAATGCTTCCGTTCACCACCTTTATTCCATCGCTTCCCGTGCCTACCATATCGAGATTGAGCATGAACTTTATTTTCTTCAGGGGAAACAAGGGATGCTCCGTATAATACTCTGAGCCCAGCAGTCCGGCCTCCTCGCCCGAAAAGAATATAAAAGCAATAGAATAGTCGGGCTGATTTTCAGGCTTAGAATAATAGGCAGCCAGATCGAGGAGCATGGCGGTGCCGCTTCCGTTATCATTGGCGCCGGGAAAACATGTCTGAGAACCCATCATGCCCAAATGGTCGTAATGAGCACCAAAGACAAAAAAACTGTCAGGATATACTCTTCCGGAAATATAACCCACCACATTCTGGGTTGGATAATTGTCCTGTTGTTTGGCCTCAATATTTACCGAAATCTTTTTGATCTTTCCGGGCAAAGCATTGCGGGTGATGATGATCTCTGCGTGTTTTTTCTTGTTTTGGGCATCGGAAACTTCCCACGCAGGTAGTTTTTCCTTAATTTTTATCAGTACCGGTGATTCCTGCAGCTTTTTATTCTTCAGATCCTTGAAGCCCGTGTCTATCACCAAAGATAATTTTGAGACGTTCATTTTATTGAACTTTTCAATGAGTTTGGGAGTACTCAGTGTTTTTTCGTTCAACCAAAGTATCTTGTATGAATGCTCCATGGTCGGGGCCTCGGGCATCACTATATAATCCGAACCGGGCGTTTTAACGATGCCGTTAATCTTTAGCTCCAATGTGCCGGGGTAGGTATTTACGTTCAAAGTAAAGGGCTGCAAGGCCTCCTGAGAGAAAAATAACAGCTTGTCCTTTTTCAGTTGTTTGACAATAAAATCTGCGGCAATTTTGCTGCCGTTGTTCACATAGCCGCGACCATAAAACTCAGGCGAGGCCAGCGTATCAATCATGTTGCGGACAAAAGCTGGATTTTGCGCCGAAAGCAGGGTCGAAAAAAATAAAGCGCTGAATAAACCAGCAATGAACCTTTTCATTTTATAGGAACTTGCGGATGAGCAGTTCTTCCAGCTTGTGGTAAGCATCGGGTTTATCGGCCCAATGGTACCGAGCCTTCTGTTCTTCGAGAAAACCCGTACACTCTTCGAGTTGGGTATAGCTGTTGAGCTTGTCGATGGTCTTGTTATATTCCTGAATGTCGCCCTTGAAAAGTTCGTTGATAAAAAGGAATTTATCGTTGATGCCGATGGCGGTCTTTAAATTGGCAATGGATGTTTTTCCGATCTTATCGGCAAGGGTTTTGTCGGGCTTTTCGCTGGCAATTTTGTCGTTCATGGATTTCTGTGTCTCCTTGAATTTGTCGGCAACGATCTCTTTTTCCGTCAGGGAAAACAAATCGACACTGTCTTTTTTGCTTGTTTTGGTCGGCTTCACTTCGGCCGGCGGGGGGTCTTTCTTTTCCTCTGTCACTTCGGGGGCTTTGACCTCTTCTGTGCTGACTTCCTGAAGATCGAATATGATCTCTTTGGTTTTTTCCAGATCCACTTTGGGGGCCACTATTTCGACAGGCGCTTCTTTTACTTCTTCTATTGGCTCAGGGACAATTTCTTTTTCGGCAAATACAATTTCAATCTTTTTCTCTTCTATCACTGGTTCTGCCACTTCTATTATGGGTTCTGCCACAGCTTCCACCACCTCCACAGCGGGTTCCGCGACAGGCTCAGGCACAGGTTCTATCACTGCTTCCATAACGGTTTCCATCACAGGCTCTATAATAGGCTCCGCTATGGGTTGCGTTTCCACTATCACCTCAGGTTTTGTTTCTGTTTGCGCTATCATTTCAGGAATTTCTTCCAAAATCGACCTGGCATCGGCCGAATTCAGTTTGTTGAGATCGTATAAACGCTCGTACAGCTTTCGGGTGTACGACATCACAATATCCAGTTCGATCTGAGGGATTTTTCCACTTTGCTGATTAATAACCGCATATTGCTCTCCAAGAGTCTCTATGATAATTTTTATTTCCTCTTTGATAATATTTATGCCCATAATTACGAAATTGAAGATGTAAATTTTAAATTTGTACTAAATTAGACATAAAATTATAAAGAGAAAAAATTTCAGAAAATGTTTTTAGAAAAAACGATCGAAACACATAAAAAGGGCTGGATAGAGGTGATTTGCGGCTCGATGTTCTCCGGTAAAACGGAAGAACTGATACGCCGACTGAAGCGTGCCAAGTATGCCAAACAGCGCATTGAGATCTTCAAACCGGAGGTGGATACACGCTACGATGTGGAAAAAGTGGTGTCGCACGACGAAAATTCTATCAATTCGACCCCGGTGCAATCGTCGTCGCAAATTTTGCTGCTATCCACCGATATTGATGTGGTGGGCATTGACGAGGCCCAGTTTTTCGATCCTGAAATTGTTAGTGTTTGTAATATTCTTGCCAAAAGAGGCGTAAGGGTGATAGTGGCCGGTCTGGATATGGATTATCTGGGCAAGCCTTTCGGGCCCATGCCCGCCCTGATAGCCACGGCCGAATACGTGACCAAGGTACATGCCATCTGCATGCGATGCGGCAATTTGGCCTATGTGTCGCACAGGCTGGTTGAAAATGATAAGTTGGTGTTATTGGGCGAAACCGATAGTTACGAGCCCTTGTGCAGAAGCTGTTTTAACGAAGCTTTCGAAAACAGGTAGGTATTAATTAACGAAAATGGTCTTATAGGTGGTCTCGCCGGGATGAAGGCGCACCACACCTTTTCCGAAAAGGGAATCGGTGGTTCCATCAATTTTCTTGGAAGCCAAAACATCCAATATGCCTTCGTATTTGAAAACATAGGTGTACTGTCCGCTGGCATCAGATTTTCCCTCAACCCTTACATCGGGATAATCGGGCGCAATAATTACCCGCGCAAAGGAAACCGTTTGTAAGGTATCATTCAGTTTTTTTACGGTAATTACGGCTGTGCACTCAGTACTTTCTTTTTTACAACTAACGGTAACAACTACGGCACACAACACTATCACGCCTATTGCAATCAGATTTTTAAGGGAAAATATTTTCATGGTAACGAATAATTTTATAGCTTTGTACAATGAATTTATACGCAAATTAAATCATTTTGTTCTAAAACCGAAGCAAATATATTAAAAAAAATCTCGTCATGAAAAAAATTCTCACTTCTTTAGTAATTTTAATCGCGTTCAGTGGTATCGTTTTCGCCCAGACAAGCACCCAAACCGAGCCGGTTTATCTCATAAAAACCTCTTTGGGTAACATAAAAGTAAAGCTGTATAACGAAACCCCCAAGCACCGCGATAATTTTATGAAACTGGTGAAAGAAGGTTTTTATAACGGTTCTATTTTTCACCGCGTGATCAATCAGTTTATGATACAAGGCGGAGGAGCCAAAAACGGTACCGAAGATGTGGGCTATACCGTGCCTGCCGAATTCAATTCGAAATTTATTCACAAAAAAGGCGCCCTGGCTGCTGCCCGTATGCCGGATCAGATCAATCCACAGAAAGAATCTTCAGGTTCGCAGTTTTATATCGTACAGGGGAAAAAATATGGTGATTCGGAACTGGATGCCATCGAACAACGCCTGAACAAGAAATTTAGCCCCGAAGCTCGCGAAATGTATAAAACCGTTGGCGGAACCCCATTTCTGGACGGCGATTATACCGTTTTCGGCGAAGTGACCGAAGGCATGGACGTGATAGATAAGATCGCTGCCGTGAAGACCGCCACAGGCGACAAACCCATCGAAGACATCAAAATGACCATCGAAGAAGTAAAATAATTTTATCCATCTTTTTATGAGGTTGCATGAAACTTCGGATGTTCGTGCAACCTTTTTTTATTACCAGAAATGCAAACAAAAATAGCCCAGTATCTTTCGGAAGTTGAATTGTATACTGCCAAAAACACTGAGGAGCTGGAACAGTTCCGCCTGAAGTATATCAGCAAAAACGGACTGCTGAACCAGCTGTTCGAAGAGTTTAAGACCCTGCCCGGCGATGAGAAAAAGGTGTGCGGACAGCTGCTGAACAATCTGAAGAATGCCGTGAACGATAAGTTCAACACGGTGAAAGAACTGCTGGAAAAAAGCAACGTTCAAACCAAAGAACATAAGGACCTGACCCTGCAAGCCGATTATGGCAAGTACGGCGCCCGTCATCCCATGGCTATAGTGCGCAACGAGATCATTCAGATATTTTCGCGTATAGGATTTACGGTGGCCGAGGGCCCCGAAATTGAAGACGACTGGCATATTTTCGAAGCTCTGAATTTTGCTCCCGATCATCCCGCACGCGATATGCAGGATACTTTCTTTATCGAACAAAATCCCGATATCGCCCTGCGCACCCACACTTCGTCGGTGCAGGTGCGGCTGATGCAAACTCAAAAACCGCCTCTGCGCGCCATTATGCCCGGCAGGGTGTATCGCAACGAGGCCATTTCGGCACGCGCCCATTGCTTTTTTCACCAGGTGGAAGGGCTGTATATCGACAAGGATGTTTCGTTCGCCGACCTGAAACAGGTGCTGCTGTATTTTGCCAAAGAGATGTTCGGCAACGATACCGACATTCGCCTGCGCCCTTCCTACTTCCCCTTTACCGAGCCTTCGGCCGAGATGGATATTTCGTGCACCATCTGCAAAGGCGCCGGCTGCGCCATGTGCAAAAAGACCGGCTGGGTCGAGATTCTGGGTTGCGGCATGGTCGATCCCAATGTGTTGGAAAATTGCGGCATCGATAGCAAGGTGTATTCGGGCTATGCTTTCGGCATGGGCATAGAGCGCATCACCAACCTGAAATATTCGGTGAAAGACCTGCGACTGTTCTCGGAAAACGATATTCGTTTTTTGAAGCAGTTTGAGAACGCGATCTAGGAGGAGCTGTTACACAGAGAT
>CAZNRQ010000173.1:1400-6494 GCA_964574845.1 uncultured Bacteroidales bacterium | reverse complement strand
CTATGGTGATCCATTCATCGTCGGTATCTTCAATACGGTAGCGAACGTAATATAGTTTGGAGTTTACCTCTTTATAAATTACCTCTTCGTCCGAAACGGCTGTCAGGGCGCTCGGGTCCCAGTTGACCATGCGCACGCCGCGGTATATCAGTCCCTTTTCGTAAAGATCAATGAACACATCTATCACCGATTCGTAGAGCGAAGGGTCCATAGTAAAACAGGTGCGGTCCCAGTCGCAGGAAGCGCCGAGTTTTTTCAATTGGTCGAGTATGATGCCCCCGTGTTTTTCTTTCCATTCCCAGGCATGGCTGAGGAATTCGTCGCGGCTGAGGTCTTTCTTGTCAATGCCTTCGGCTTTGAGTTTGGCAACTACCTTAGCTTCGGTGGCAATAGAGGCATGGTCGGTGCCGGGAACCCAGCAGGCATTGAAGCCCAGCATGCGTGCACGGCGGATGATGATGTCCTGAATGGTGTTGTTCAATATGTGCCCCATATGCAGCACCCCGGTCACGTTGGGCGGAGGTATCACAATGGTGTAGGCCGGCCTGCTATCGGGTTCGGAATGGAAAAAACGGTTTTGCAGCCAATAGGCATACCATTTGTCTTCGGTGAGTTTCGGGTCGTATTTGGTTGGTAGTTCCATAAATTAATAAGTGATCTTGTTTTTCGAAAAATAACGGCCTTTCAGCTTTTCTTTGCCGAGGGTAACCCTGATGCGGCAAAAGAAGGGACAGCGGCGATGGCGCACATAAACGGTATCGTTGCCCGAGAGTGTGATGCGTATGCCTTCGCTCAGACATTTGCGCAGGAATGGATGGTTTTTGAATTCCTGCAGCAGGTGTGCTGTCCAAATGCCCGTCAGGCTATCTTTGGTAATGCCTTCGGCCAGCAACAGATAGTTTCGCCCGGAGTTGATCCTGACAAACAAAGGGTGCACAAGCCTGTTTTCACCAAAAAGATAGGAAGCCATTTTCGGGGTTGAATTTTTAAGAGTGCAAATGTAAGAATATTTGGGAAATTCGTAGGGGCGTATGGCATACGCCCTAATAAGAAATAATAAAGAAAACCACGGAGACATAAAGTACACGAAGGCTGCACGGAGAAATGTAATACAGATTGAAAAAACACAAATTATAAAGTATAAAATCCGGGCAAGTAGTGGGGGGGCCTATACCTCTTTTTTAATTTGCCCAAATTAATAACGACGACGAACGGGCAAAAAATTATGTTCAAGTGGCAAAGAAACTCCCAAATCGTTAGTCATAAACAATGAGTAGTGTAAAAGGAGTTCCTTTATCGTTAGTCAGAAACACGGACTAGTATAAAAAAAGTTCCTTTATTGTTAGTCAGAAATGCTGACTAGTGCAAAAGGAGTTTCTTTATCATTTGTCATAAACGCTGAGCAGCATAAAAGGAGTTCCGTTATCGTTGGTCAGAAATTGTGACTAGTGTAAAAGGAGTTCCGTTGTCGTTAGTCATGAACTCAGAGTGATGTAAAAGGAGTTTTTTATTGCGTTTTATAAAACCTGCAGAATAATAAATTGTGACTATCTTAATAATTTCGCCCCTCCGGAGGTTGGACAATCATTATTTCCTAAACTTTGTATGATTTATCATGAACATTGCAAGGCATGTCCCTACTGTTCCGTCACCACCCCTTCATCACTAATATTAATCTTCACTTCGGGAAAGTCGGTTTTGGTGAGGTTTTGTATCACCTTCAGTACGCGCTTGTCGGGGTCGATCAAAGGTGGTTGAAACCGCAACTGATAGGTGGAAATTATATTTGCTTTCAGAAATTTGCCTTTGCGGTCGGTGCTCACCTGCATGATGGGCGCCAGTCCGCACACACCCGCAATGCTGATGCGGCTGTAAGTACAGAAATTACCCATACTGTAAGCCACAAACCGATGGTTGTAGACTTCGATGCCACGTGTCACGTGGGGACCATGTCCGAATATTATATCGGCCCCAGCATCTATCATTTTGTGCGCGAAATCGTACACATTGCCGCGGTTGTATCCCATAAACATCTCGTCTTTGCGGGTGACATGCTGATGGTCGGGCCCTTCGGCACCACTATGGAAGGATACGATGACGACATCGCAGACGGAATCGAGAAAGTGGACAATTTTTATGGCTGCGGGATAGTTGCGAATGTCGCAATTGCCCGATTCGGGCGAAAAGGCACAAAAGCCGTATTTAATGCTGTCTTTTTCATAAATGGTGTAGGGGTTGCTGAGCCATCCCGCATAATGAAGATGAGCGCTATCCAAAGCCAGTGCCGTACTTTTCTTTCCGGTTTCCCCGAAATCCTTGCAATGGTTATTGGCATTGCTTATCAGGTCGAATCCGGCATCCACAAGACAATTGGCAAATTTCGTAGGCATGCCGAAAGTCCAACAGTTATCACCCGAGCAGGGTTTGTGATGATCGGGGGTATCCGTAAACACCCCCTCGAGGTTGCAAAAGGCCACATCGGCTTTCTGAAAAATGTCTTTCACATTCGTGAATTCTTTTGAACAGTCTTCGCCTGCAGGCAGATAGACGCGCGTTGGGATGATGGTGCCCAGCATTACATCGCCAACACCCACTATCACCAACGTATCTTGTGAAGTAGAATCAACAGGATTCTGCGCCGGCAGCAATGATGGTAAAAAGATAAGAAATGCACTGATAATAAATGGATAAACAAAACGATTCATAAATTATTTTTAAGCAAAGGTAGACATTATGACAATTTCGTCTTATAAAATCCTAAATCGACCTAAAAACGGCTTTTTGGAGCGCAAAAGATTAATCTGACAGGGATTTGCCTGACATTTGTCACCACATGAAAAGAAAAATTAGCACTCTGTGTTGTCATTTAAGGAATGTTGTTACTTTTGGAAATATTTCTGTCGTGCTAAAATCAATTATTGATCTACTGAAAATCAAAAAATTAAATTCATAAATTTAACTAATAAAAAGAACAATTATGTCAGAACTCGAACCCACCACCAAAAGTTTACCCGAAAACGCATATCGTGAGCTCAAACCGGGCGAAGATTACATACCTGTTATGCCTGCCAACCAGGTTTTCCCTGAAGTGACCACTTGGTCGCTGGTGATGGGTCTGCTGATGGCTTTGATCTTTTCGGCCGCTGCTGCTTACTCTGGATTGAAGATCGGACAGGTGTTCGAAGCTGCTATTCCCATTTCTATCATTGCTGTAGGTGCCTCGGCAGCTGCACGCAAAAAGAATGCTCTGGGTCAGAATGTCATCATTCAGTCCATTGGTGCCAGTTCGGGTGTTATTGTCGCCGGTGCAGTCTTCACTATTCCGGGATTGTATATTCTTCAGGCAAAATATCCCGAGATTCAGGTTGATTTCTGGCAGATATTCTTTTCATCGCTGCTGGGAGGCTTCTTAGGCATTCTGTTCCTCATCCCTTTCCGCAAATATTTTGTGAAAGACATGCATGGCAAACTTCCTTTCCCCGAAGCTACTGCTACTACCGAGATCCTGATGACAGGCGAAAAAGGCGGCTCCCAGGCAAAACTGCTTATCGTGAGCGGACTCATTGGCGGATTGTTCGATTTTTGCTTTTCTTCCTTCAAACTTTGGAGCGAAGTGATCACTACCCGTGTTATTCCTGCCGGAGAAGCTTTAGCCGATAAAGTTAAAATGGTCTTTAAATTCAACGTAAGTGCACTTATTTTTAGTTTCGGATACCTGGTAGGACTGCGTTTTTCTTTGATCATAGCTGCAGGTTCCTTACTATCGTGGTTTGTATTTATTCCTTTGGTGAATGAGGTGGGCAACATTGTGGCATCCATCAATGGTGGCATCAACCCATTTGGAGCTCTCTCGGCTGAAGCCATATTCAGGGCTTATGTCCGACCCATCGGTATTGGCGGTATAGCCATGGCAGGAATCATTGGAATCATAAAATCATCGGGAGTTATCGTTAGCGCTTTCAAACTCGCTGTTGGTGTGGGTGGAAAAGCACAGGGCGATGTTAAAGTAGAACGTACCCAGAAAGACATGAAAATGTCCTTTGTGATGTTATTCCTTTTGCTCACCGTAATTGCTGTATTTATCTTTTTGATTTTGGGTGTTAAAATTACTTTGGTGCAGGCAGTGGTTGCCCTGGTAACCATCTTCATCATTTCCTTCCTGTTTACGACGGTTGCAGCCAATGCCATTGCCATAGTCGGTACCAATCCCGTTTCCGGAATGACACTCATGACGTTAATCTTATCTTCTGTGGTTCTGGTTGCTGTTGGTCTGAAAGGATGGCAGGGTATGGTCAGTTCATTAATCATTGGAGGTATAGTTTGTACGGCCTTGTCCATGGCAGGAGGTTTCATCACCGACTTGAAAGTTGGCTATTGGCTGGGAACAACCCCCGCAAAACAGCAGACCTTTAAATTCCTTGGAACATTAGTATCTGCTGCCACAGTGGGTGGTGTAATTTTTATTTTGAATAAGGCTTATGGATTTGTTCCAACCGCCGAGCATACCGATCCTATGACAGCACCACAGGCCAATGCCATGGCAGCCATCATTGAACCTTTGATGTCGGGTACCGGAGTTAGCTGGGTGTTACTTTCCATTGGTGCCGTGATTTCCATCCTGCTGAACTGGTTAAAGATCTCCCCATTGGCTTTTGCCCTTGGTATGTTTATTCCTTTGGATCTGAACACTCCTCTGGTAGTTGGTGGTTTGCTGAATCATTGGTTCAACAAGAGTACCAAAAACGAAAAACTCAATACCGCACGTTCTAACCGTGGTATTCTGATAGCATCGGGATTTATTGCCGGTGCTGCTATCTTTGGTGTGGTAGGTGCTTTCCTCTTGTTCTTCAACGTGAACCTCGATACACACCTCTGGGCTGAAGGAGCACGCGGAGCACAGATAGTTGCTTTGGTAGCCTTTATAGCCTTGATAGCTTACTTTATATGGGAATCATTCAGAGCAAAAGAAAACGACTAATTAAGAAAATATAAACCACAGAGGTAAACAGAGTAAATACTTCACAACCTCTGTGGTTAAAAACAAATAGAAATGAAAGATCAAGTATTAAACCGTTTCTTGAAGTATATCAAGAT
>CAZNRQ010000173.1:0-1300 GCA_964574845.1 uncultured Bacteroidales bacterium | reverse complement strand
TGGAGATGATATAGTTATCAATAAAGAAAAGAACCTGGTACTCACTACTACCGAGTTTCCCGAACTGAAGGAATATATTGGCAATACGCTAATCACTACCGACGGCAACACCCTGCTGGGTGCAGACGATAAAGCAGGTATTGCTGAGATTATGACTGCTATCGAATATCTGGTAAAGCATCCAGAGGTGATACACGGTACCATCAAAGTGGGTTTTACCCCCGATGAAGAGATTGGTCGCGGTGTGGATCATTTTGATGTTAAGAAATTTAATGCTGATTTTGCTTATACCCTCGATGGAGGTGGTATAGGTGAGCTGGAATATGAGAACTTCAATGCAGCCGGAGCAAAAATATTTGTTCAGGGCCGCAACATACATCCGGGTTATGCCAAGGATAAAATGATCAACGCTATGTTGGTGGCAATGGAAATGAACGCCATGCTTCCGGTACATCAGCGTCCCGAACATACTGAAGGCTACGAAGGATTCTATCACCTGGTGAAAATGGACGGAACGGTTGAGAATGCTATGTTGCAATACATCATACGCGATCATGACAAGCAAAAGTTTGAGCATAAGAAAAAATTCATTACCGATGTGGTGGATTATATGAACAGCCGCTATGGTGAAGGTACCCTGAGACTTGAGATGAAAGATCAGTACTTTAATATGAAAGAAAAGGTTGTAGAGGTATTTCATGTGGTAGAGACGGCACGTCAGGCTATGGAAGAAGTAGGGGTAGAGCCGGTAGTGGTTCCTATTCGCGGTGGTACGGACGGTTCGAGGCTTTCTTACATGGGATTGCCTTGTCCGAACATATTTGCCGGAGGACATAATTTCCATGGTAAGTTCGAATATGTTCCAGTAGAATCGATGGAGAAGGCTGTGGATGTTATCTTAAAGATCATCGAATTGTATTCAAAAAAATAAACCGGAAAATTCTAATTTCTTCAATTATAAATAATAAAAAATATTAAGACAATGTCAAAAAAGATTCTTTTGGTCGACGACGACCGTGATTTTATCACCGCAATCGAAACAATGGTGAGATCGCAAGGATATGAAACTAAAGTGGCCTTTAGCGGCATGGAAGGTTATATTGTTGCTCAGGGATTCGGCCCCGACCTGATTATTCTCGATGTGAATATGGAAACTTATAGTGCCGGTTTTGATCTGAATAAGAGGCTTAGAACCAATGATCTGTTTAAGTCAACCCCCATCATCATGCTTACCGGTATTGAAACCATGGCTGCCACCAACCAGATCCTAGACATGCATACTAATATGACTGGTACTGCC
>CAZNRQ010000172.1:5955-6499 GCA_964574845.1 uncultured Bacteroidales bacterium | reverse complement strand
AAGGGGGTCAGCTTAACGCGGAACTAGGGGACCAGTTTGCGCGTATTCTCCACATTAGAGCAATTAGATAATTCAGGGTTTTCTTCCAAAATACGTGGTTCTATATTGGCAATATCATATTCTGAATTTTCTTTGCCAATCCATGTGAGTTCGAGTTTTTGTTTGGACATATTCTAGTCTTTTTGTTGAAATTGATCAAACTTAAATAATTCTGTACGAATTTTTTGTTTTAAATCTTCCGGGGCGTTGAAATAATTGAAAATAAAAGAAACGCCCGTAATCATCAGAATGCTCCCGATTATAAAATTTTCAAAGGCATCAATTATAGATTGATTCAAAAAACTATCTCCCGCGGATTGATAATGCTCAAAAACAGAAAGCAAACTATAAATATCATAAGCGTACTTATAATCCTTCAACATCTCTGTTTTTAATATTCCCGCAAGTTCAGTCGGTTCTAAAGGTTTTATTCCATCCCTGAGCTTTGATGTGGTATTAATAAATTGATCAGGAAAAGCGTTCACCAATAATTCTAACTGTTTTT
>CAZNRQ010000172.1:5356-5945 GCA_964574845.1 uncultured Bacteroidales bacterium | reverse complement strand
TTATATAACCGTTTAACAATTTTTCTATCAAGGCTCTTTATGGCATTTGAAAAATCTGATTTGTCATGAATATTAAGCAAGTAGCTTAACGTTATAAAATCTAAAACGCCGGTTCTTAATAAAAGTAAAATTGGAAACCTTAGTTTTTGATTAGTATTATACCCCTCCAACAACAGATAAGCAGCTTCAAACAATTGTCTTTCTCTGATTAAAAAGCTCAACATTGTTTTATTTTTACCATCACGTATTGCTAATACATCAATGGTTTTATGCAACTCGTCAATATGATAAGTGGTATTTAATAAAATTTCTTGCAATAGTATTATGTTATTTCCCTTGTCTTTCATCTTAATCCAATTCCGTGGTCTATATTTTCTCCGATTGTTAACCTACCTAATGACTCATTTTCGTATTAGATCATGATAAAACTGTTGACCTATATTATTCCATTTGTCATCTGGCAGTGTGCAAATTTTTACAATATCTTCATTTTTCGCAATTAAGACAGAATTAATTGATTCGAATATTCGATTATTGGAAAACAAACAAACCAATTTGTAATCATTCAAATTTAAGAAAACAAAACTTC
>CAZNRQ010000172.1:0-5346 GCA_964574845.1 uncultured Bacteroidales bacterium | reverse complement strand
CAAAACTTCCGTTATCTGCGTTAAGTGAAAATACTCTCGTCTCTTCAAGAATTTTTTTTTCATAAGTGAAAAATCCAATCGGGAAATATGATATAGCCTTTTTTATTTCATCTCGTTTATCAATTAGAGATTGTTGACTAATCTCCATCATTGAATTAAGATTCTGTTGTAACAAAATGATTATTTCATCTGGAATTATAAAATGATTGAAAAATCGAAAATCAATTTTAGGATTGGTCTGATTTTCCGAAACAGTTTCGGCGGGAAAGAATTTCGAAATCGCAGCGCATCGCCAAATTATAGAGTAAATAAATAGCCGAAATATTGCTGGATCAAGAGAGGAATTTGTTTTCCACGCAAGTTGGCTATTTCTAGCCACAGAGAACTTTGTAAAACATAATATTGAATGCAAATGACGTAGTTTATTAGCAACATAGGTTTCAAGAACAGCAAATTTTCTTTCACATTCACAGCAAAAAACATGGTCAATATGTGGAATTCCTTGTGTCTTTCTGCTTTCACCGTTCGCTCCAATATAGAAAGGGAATTTTTTGTGATCGGTACGAAAAAGTCCATTTGTAAAAAAATTCGGAACAATATGGGAATTGCACTGATCAGCTTTATTAATCTCACACAAAAGACATAACTCGTTATTGGCCCTTGTAAAACTCATATGAAAATTATTTGTAATTTAAGCTAGCGAGATAATTTTCGATTTCTTTTTTACTTGGTAATATAACCGAATACTTATGCACAAAAATACTTTCCTCCAGTCCGGCAGTGGCATATTTTACCATGGTGTTACCCTTATCTGTGCAGAGTAATATGCCCACTGGGGGGTTGTCACCCTCTTGCATTACTTCATTACGATAGTAATTAAGATAAGCGTTCATTTGGCCTACAAACCCATGTTTGAATTTTTCTGTTTTCAAATCTACCAGAATATGGCATTTTAGGATACGGTGGTAAAATACCATGTCAATAAAATCGTAGGTGTCGTCAATCAGTATCCTCTTTTGGCGGGCTTCAAAGCAAAAACCATGTCCGAGTTCCAGTAAGAACATTTGTAAATGATCTAGTAATGCCTGTTCTAAATCGGATTCAGTAACAAGCGCACGGTCACTCAATCCAAGAAATTCTATGGTAATGGGATCGTTAATTAAATCTTTAGCGCTAAGTTGTATGGCTTTCTGGTTTACTAATTCAGAGAGCTTCTTTTTGTCTTTTGAAAGACCGGAGCGTTCAAAATACAGGGATTCAATTTGTCTTTGAAGCTCCCTGATGCTCCATGTTCCTTTCACACATTCAATTTCATAAAAAGCTCTCTTTAACGGATCATCAATTTTGACCAGTTCAACAATATGAGAAAAAGATAAAGTTTGAAGTATCCGGGCGGGATCAAGACCTATTTTATTCGTATTACTTTTTGCTTTACTTGCAGCCTGAATAGCAGTAACGTCAATAACTTTAGATTTATCAGACACTGTCTGATAAATTTCTTTTTTCGCACCTCCTGTTAATTGTTCAGACGATGTCTGAATATTTGATTTCTTTGAAAGGATTTGCGATTTGTCAGACGGTGTCTGACCAATTTGCATAGTTCTGAATAAGTCAGGCACTGTCTGACTTATTTGAGGATAAGTAAGGTAAAACTGGCGAAATATTTTAAGATTAGTTTCGGAGATACCTTTAATACTGATTTTTTTGGATAACTCTTTGAGAAGTTTTTTTCCATATTTCGCCCTGTCGTCACCGTTTTGTTCGTATTCCACAATATAATACCCATAAATCCAATTCCGCAATGTTAGAGAAATATTCACTGATTTGGCTGCCGAAGCATGAAGCGTATCATGTGTAAATTGTAATTTTTGTAAAAGAAGTTCAAAATTCATAACATGCTTTATTTGATTGTCCAACGGATGGTAAAAAGGTCGGTTACGTTTGTATTTTGTTTTAACCGGGCTTCAATTTCGGAAATAAGGCTTTCTTTTTTCACATCCACATCATCCTGATGTTGGTAAAGATTCATCCGCATCTCATTCCTTCGTTTTTCCATTTCCTTTATCTTGCGCTGGGCATGGACTTTTTCTTCCAGTTTCAGGATTTTTTTGGCTTCGGCTTTCAGGGTTTTTATTTCCACATCAAGTTGCTTCAACCTTAATTCCAGACTGGCCTTAACATCTTCAGCCCATTTATCAAGTTTTTCCAATTCTGCATCAAAAAATCCGGAATTGCGTTCCGCATTAGTCTGAATTATTTCCTGACTCAGGCCGGCCAGTATTTCCTTGAGTAGCCCAGCGTTTTCATAATCAACCGTAAGCTCGGCTTCAAATAATTGCGCAGGAAGACGAAATATTCGCTGACATTGTTCTTGTGTCAGAATCATCTTGTGGTCGGTGATACCACATAAAAGTACGTGATCTTCTTTTTCAAAAGATTCAATCGTGAAATTATTGGCCTTTATCCAACCTGCTTTACCTTGCAAATCCTGCAAAACATTTACAATCACTCCACTTCCGGACAAATCAAATTCAATGTGTTGTATTGGCGTTTCTATCTCTTTGCATTTTTGAATGATGCGCTGCGCCAGCGGGTGACCAATTCGAAATACATTGGAATCTATTATGGCTTTACCGGTACGGTATGGCCCGGGGTGAATTTTTTCATTGGGAAATGGGTTCTTTTTTAGATAAAAGGAATGTTCCTGATCAGAAAAATCCGCGTAGCCATTGAGACAAAATCTTGATATCTCCCAAAGCCAGTTCTCATATTTATTTAGATATTCCTTACTCTCAGCAAGGTTTATGCGCAGCTTTTCATGAACTTCAACATCGAAATTCTCAAGTAATTTCTGGCGTGTGGACTGCATTTTCTCATCAATCTCGCTTTCCATCTCTTGTTGAAGCTCGTCAAATGATGTCTGAATTTCTTCAATAGTCCGACAATTCTGGTATATCTGAACTATTCGCTTTTCAAAATCGACTCCGCTCTCAATACTTCCCAATACTTCATCACTTGCGCCGAAAACTCCATTGAACAATTTAAATTTTTCATCCAGTAATTGGTAAACCCTTTGATCAGCTGCATTTTTCTTATTCAGGAAATTAACTACAACTACATCAAAACGTTGCCCATAACGATGGCAGCGACCAATTCGTTGCTCAATTCGCTGAGGGTTCCAGGGCAGGTCATAGTTAACTACAATGGAGCAGAATTGCAGATTAATTCCTTCGGCAGCAGCTTCTGTTGCGATCATGATAACTGCTTCGTCACGGAAATATTCAACCAGTGCCGCACGTATATCTGCACTTTTAGATCCTGAAACTTTATCCGTGCCTTTATGTTTTTCAAACCAATTGTGGTAAATCTCTTTCGATTTATTATCGTTATTGGAGCCGTTGAAAAGTAATATTCTCCCTTGATACGGCGTGTTTTCAAGGATATCAAATAAATACTTCTGTGTTCTCACAGATTCGGTAAAAATCACAGCCTTTTGCGGCGCACTTCGATCAGTCGCCTCAAACCCCCTTGTAAGTGCTGTAATCAAGGCATTCCCCTTAGAATTTATTTTAATAGACCGGGCAAGCTTATTGAATCGCTTTAAGGAAGATATTTCGGTCTTTATCTCATCAATCTGTAAGGGTGTGTATGCCTGCCTCTGGTTTGAATCACTTTCATTTTCATCTTCTGTCCACTCGTCTTTGATATCATCAAACTCTTCAAAATCCTTCCGAATGTCCGCCACTACTTGGGACAGGCCATCGTCACGCAAATTAGTTTCAAGTTTTTCTGCAAGCGCAGAGAGTGTGCCGGAAATAGCGTACGTGGACGATGCCAGAAGCTTGCGCAAGATCAGTGTCATGAGTTGGCGCTGGCTCGCGGGAAGAGCATATAGTATGGGCGATTGCAGATATTCCGAAACCAAATCGTATAATTCTTGCTCTTCATCAGTCGGGTAAAACTCTTCGACAATGGCGTGACGGTTAGTATATTTGATATATTCTAAAACTTGCCGCCTTAACGTTCGTTTACAAATAGGAATCAGCCGGGTTCTTAACTCAGCAAAATCGATATCGTTTTTTAGATATGTAAATTGACTTTTAAAACTGCTAAGATCACCGAAAGTAAAGTCATCAATAATACTTACCAATCCAAAAAGTTCAAGGAGGGAGTTCTGGAGAGGTGTCGCCGTCATTAATATCTTTGGAAAGTTTGCAAGAGAGTTTTTTATACTGTTTGCAATTTTATTTGATGGCTTGTAAACATTTCTTAATCGGTGAGCTTCATCAATGATTACCAGATCCCAATTAATGAGTGGAAGGTAGGATTCTTTACCTTTTGCAAATTGATAAGAGCAAATAATGATCTGATCCTGTTCAAAGGGGTTGAGCTTTCCTTTTTTGATGAAGGAATCAAAGCAGGCCTTCTCCATGATGATAGAAGGTAAAAAGAATTTATCCTGAAGCTCCTGGCTCCATTGTTTCCTTAAATTTGAAGGAACGATTACAAGTAATTTCCTTTTTTGTTCAGCCCATTTTTGAGAAATCACTAAACCTGCCTCAATTGTTTTACCTAAGCCAACTTCATCTGCTAAAATCGCACCTTTTGATAGGGGCGATCGGAAAGCAAATAAGGCAGCTTCGACTTGATGAGGGTTTAAATCGACTTGTGCATCAACTAATGTGGAAGCAAGCTTCTCAACACTGTCAGAAGGACTACGTTTGGTTAGCTCAAAAGCGAAATATTTAGCGTGATAAGCAGTAATTTTCATGGAAATCTAAAAGGCATTTTCAAAAGTATGACTTTTGAATTTATTAACAGGCATTTCGGTCTCATTTTATTTAAAAATTCGACATATTACCTTAAATCCACCTTAAAAATACCTTAATAATACTTTTTTGAACCTAAAAGTTACTCGTTTTTCACTTGGAATTAATTTTTTCAACTGAAAATTTACTTAAAACCCACCTTTCATCTTATCCATCTTATCCGGATCTCACCCATCCCGCAACCAATAAGCAAAAGAAAGCGGATAAGATGAAAAATCATCTTACCCGCAAAAAATCATCTTACCCGGTCTGGGAGCCTTATCAATGCTGCATTATATCGTTTCTGGATAAGATGGATAAGATTAATCGGTGTTTTCTGTTATTTTTTCGGATACGTAATATCCAAAGTTTCGATTTTTACCAGTCCTGTCACGAACAAAGCCCAACAACTTCAATGATTTGCCAATTTGTACGGCATTCAATCGTACCTTATTATCGGTTTACTCGGCCAAATGGATCAGAATTTCAGTTGCTGTCATAAACTTGGTATGATTTGCTTCAGTTGCCGGTTCTAGGT
>CAZNRQ010000171.1:979-6507 GCA_964574845.1 uncultured Bacteroidales bacterium | reverse complement strand
ACAAGCGCGAAGAGATCAAAAAGATTCAGGACAATACCTGTCTGCAGTGCCATCAGAACCTATTGCTATCGCAACGCTACGGCATTGAGGGTATGAATGTGAAAAGCTATCAGGATAGCTACCATGGTCTAGCCTCCTCTCATGGAGATAAAAAGGCCGCTATGTGCGTCGATTGTCATAATGTACATAAGATATTGCCTAAGGACAATGCTGAATCTTCCATCGGCAAAGAGAATATTCTGGCTACCTGCAAAAAATGCCATCCTCAGGCTACTGAAACCTTTGCCAACAGCTATTCGCATACCACCCAGGTAAGTTCTGCAGCCAACATCGAATGGTGGGTTCGTACGGTTTATTTTTGGGTGATAGTGATCGTAATCGGAGGCATGTTCCTTCACAACCTTTTAATCTTGGTTTATGAACTGAGAATTCGTTACAAAAAATCGAAGAATCAGATACGCATCCCACGTTTCACTAAGAACGAATTGATACAGCATACCCTGCTACTGCTTTCGTTTATCATACTTGCCATGACGGGTTTCCAGTTGAAATATCCCGACAGTGTGTACGGCCAAATGATGCATTCCTTAGGATTTACTGAAGGTGTGCGCCAATGGATACACAGGATAGCCGCTGTGGTAATGATGGCTTTATCAGTCTACCATGTGGGTTATCTTTGGGTAACAGCACGCGGACGTAATATACTCAGGGCTATGTTCCCCAAATTAAGGGATATTCCGCAGGCTATCAACACGGTGTTATATTATATGCATCTGACAAAAAAACATCCGTCATACGACAACTACAATTACATTGAAAAAGCCGAGTATTGGGCATTGATATGGGGTACTATTGTTATGGGTGCTACCGGATTTGTACTTTGGTTCCCCACTGTTGTGGGTGACTGGGCGCCTGTGTGGTTTATTAAGGTAAGCGAAATAGTGCATTTCTATGAAGCCATTCTCGCAACACTCGCTATTATTGTTTGGCACTGGTTCTTTGTGATATTCCATCCCAAAGAATACCCCGTAAGCTTTACCGTAATCGATGGAAAGATGTCAGTGGCACATTATAAAGGCGAGCATCGTCTGGAATACCACAAAGTAATAGCAGAATATCTTGATGTTAAGAACGGAAAACGCAGCCTGAAATCATGCAGCCACTTTACACGTCATTTTATTAAAGCTATTGAAAATAACGGCGTAGCTATGGATATGTTCGTTAACGACGAGTTGGAGAACGATAAGGAATTGAGGGAATTTGTAGAAAGCGTCAGACATTAGGATTAATGCCTAAGTATTAAAACTCCCGAAGCAATATTTGCTTCGGGAGTTTTTTTTGTCTTCCATCCTCGGGATGGGGACTACAAACTGTTTACTCCCCTCCTATTCCTAGTAAACTTCTTCACTATTCTGCCTTATGGGGTTGTCTTATTTTTTCGTAAGTTTGCCGCCCTGATGAATCACGAACCGAAATCCATACGAAATATTGGCATCATGGCTCATGCCGATGCCGGTAAAACCAGCCTCAGCGAACAATTTTTATTTCTGAGTGGAGCTATAAAACAACCCGGAAGCGTGGATAAGGGCAACACTCTTACCGATTTTCTGCCTGTGGAAAAAGAAAGAGGCATTTCGGTACGCTCTGCCAATACTTCTTTCGTGTGGGGCGATGTACTCGTCAATTTAATTGATACTCCTGGTCATGTGGATTTTTCGGCTGAGGTCGAACGAAGCCTCAGGGCTATGGATGCGGCTGTTTTGGTGGTTTCTGCCGTGGAAGGTGTTCAGGCTCATACCGAAACTTTATTCAAGGCCCTTCAGAAAAATAAGATTCCTACCCTCATCTTCCTCAATAAAATTGATCGTGTTGGTGCTGATACCGAAAGGGTAATCAGCGAAATTCAACAGGAACTGACCTCTGATATTCTGCTGTTGAACAATTGTCCTAACGAAGGCAGCATGGAAGCCGATGTAGTTTCGCGTTGGCATAAGGCAGAAATGTATCCCGCGCTACTGGAAACCATTTCATGTACCGATGAGGAGTTGCTGGATCATTATATGAACGGTACCATTACCTTCGAACAGGCCAATGCCGGCCTGGCAAAAACTGTGCAAAATTGCAGTGTGTATGCTGTGCTTATGGGTTCAGCTAAAAACGGCAATGGTATCAGCGAATTGCTTGATGCCATGATAAGTTATTTGCCCTCTCCCAAAGGCGAACCCACAGCTGCTTTATCGGCTTTGGTTTTTCGTATCGAATATAGCAAAAGCTTAGGAAAGATTGCCCATGTCAGAATCTTTAACGGGAGCATTGCCAACCGGGAAACCCTGCACAATGCCAGTCGGGATGTTCACGAAAAGGTAACACGCATCCGAAAAAACCTTCAGGGCAAATATGAGGATGTGGCTATGGCAACTGCAGGCGATTGCGTGGGTATATGCGGCCTCAGCACGGTTCAAACAGGTGATGTTTTAGGTATAGTCTCCGAAACTATGGCTCCCACATCAGCTTTGCAGACACCGCTGCTCACTGTTCAAATCAAAGCCACGAAAGAAAAAGATTATGCAGCTTTGGCTGCCGCACTCATAGAATTGAATGAGGAGGACCCTTCGCTGGATTTTCAATGGCTGAAAGACGAAAAAGAATTGCACGTAAAAGTTATGGGCTGGCTTCAAATGGAAGTGCTGGAAAGCATGATTGCCGAAAGGTTCCAAATAGAAGCCAAATTTGAAAACCCTACGGTGATCTATAAAGAAACGCCCTCGGGAATGGCCGAAGGTTTTGTACAATACTGGATGCCCAAACCCTGCTGGGCCATCTTGAAATTCAGGATAGTGCCCGGCGAAAGAGGCAGTGGAGTGAAGTACAACAGCCTGATCGGCGTGAATGATGTGCAGAAAAAATATCAAAACGAAGTGGAACGTACCATTCCGGTGGCTTTGCAGCAAGGAATCAAAGGATGGGAAGTTACAGATATAGTCATCACTTTGATTGAAGGCGAAGATCACGAGATGCACAGCCGTCCGGGCGATTTTGTGGTGGCTACTCCTATGGGTATTATGGATGGACTGCAAAACAGCGGGACTACCCTGTTGGAGCCAATGATAGCCTTTCGCATTTCGGCTACCGACGATCTGCTGGGCAACGTGACCAGCGATATCACCCAAATGCGCGGTAGTTTTGATAGTCCGGTGATGAACAACGGTAGATTTCTATTACAGGGTATATTTCCTTTGGCTACCTCGCTCGACTATCCCATCAAACTGAGTTCGCGCTCGGGAGGCAAAGCCAAAATATCTACCCATTTTCACAGCTACCGCGCCTGCACTGACGAACAAGGCGTCATCCGACCTTTTAAAGGAATCAGCCCGCTGGATACGGCCAAGTATATTCTGAAGGCAAGGAAAGCGTTACAATAAAGTCGGCCCCGAAGGGGTCCCTAGGGGACAGTCCTCAGTCGGCAGTCCGCAATTTGTGACAGCAATTTCTACAGCATCTGCTTAGCAGTTTCAACAGTTATTTCTAAAACCCGGGTAAGCCAGGAATATTTCTGTTTCATGAAATCGTATTCGTCACCCGAACTGATATAGCGGGCGGTACCATCAACAACAAATCCGGTTCCGGTATAATCTTTATGGCCCAAAACATCTTTACTACCCAGCGTCAGTTTCACATGATTGTTTACATCCACATTCTTCTCGGTTTTTTTGAAACCATAGGCAGGTATAAGTATGCGATCATCATCGGTTACAACAAGGTATGAATTCCAGGTATTTGCCACATGGGTTTCTATGCCCCAGGAAATTATAGTTACTACCCCTTCGTGTCGGAGTACTTCATGGAATTTTTCTGATAATTTTTTAGTTTCACTCATCTCGTTTCTATCTTTAAGTTAATTCTGATTATTATTATAAAGGTAGCCATTTTAAGGCAGCTTTATTACAATTATCTTGTAAAAAAAGGCAGCATCCAAAAATTGTATGAAATGCTTGCTGAAATAACCTGGAAATAACGCCAGTGGAAGAATGCTATACCGTTTACGTCAGGGCCGTTGTTTTGCTATTAAATTTGAATCTTTTATGGCCACTTATTTTTTATCAGCAGCCACTTCCTGCTTCATGCCTAATTTGACCCACAAGTCTTGTGGCTTAGGGCTTAGCGTTGTCGTTAGCACATAGATCGAAAGAACTATATAGGCTATGAATCCTAGCAGCAGGAATAATTGTGGTTTGGATATCTTTTGTATCTCTTGTCTATCGTTGACATCGCAACTGTTGCCCGGGCAATGTTTTGCTTTCTCTTTATAGATCATATTGTAGAAGAGGCAACCCAGGCATATGCCGAAGACCGATTCGAAAAATAAAAATATCAGGCAGATGAGGCAGATGAGCCCGGTTATGATGCTGTAGGTATTCAATACGATTAAAAAGAAGAACATCAGGCCGCCCAACACAAGACCAATGGTCCAGGCAAACTTTTTTTGAGGTGCGCCTACATATTCGGGTTGCTGATTGCGAACTATCAAGCGCCCGAGTATGATGGAAGGTGAATATTTGGGATTGACAAGCACACGAACCACAAAATCGGTTATAAATATGATGACAAAAAACTTTGCCGTTATAAATTCACCCCTAAACAGTATCAGCATAAGAGATATGAAAGCGAATAAAAACAATATGCCCGCCGAGGCCCTTATTTCGCGTTCGTTCAGTACAGGAACAGAGTATTTATCTACTGTCTCGCCAAAAGCTATTATTTTACCCATTATCTATTTTTATTTTAAGAAACAAAGGTATCAATTCTGACTATCCCACAAAATATTCGTCGGGTGAATCCTGTAATTTGTTTATAAAAAAACTCCCGCCCTTCTTTCGATAAACGAGAGTTTTTTTTTCTAATAGTTCCCATAGGGACCCCTTTGGGGCTAATAACCTTTAGCCTAAACTCCTAAAGAACAATGATAGAAATGTGGTTTTCATTTCGATGATGTTTAGGGGGTAATAGAAGGAATTTATCCATATCATTAAGCTCTCCGTCGTATCTATCTAAAAAATGGGAGGCTCTAATGTTTGCTTTGTGGCGTGTATTTTCTTTTTCAATCATTTTAGCAGGTATTACAAACAAAGAAACGGAAAAATCGAAGCAATTAAAAAATTATTGGATGTAACCAAACATTACAACGGTTATAGTAAAAAATAATTCGGTGAAACTAAAACAAAAATCGTTTTTACTATTTCCTGCTTCGATGTAAGTAAAACCGAAATCGATAGAAGTATTTCTTACTCCGAAGTGGATATCGCGTACTTCGATGGAAGATTCTTAGCAAACAGTGTCGATTTTATGAGATCCGCTGGAGATATAGTAAACTTCAGAGTGAATAAAACGTGCTTCGATGAAGCCAAAATGACATTTCATGTTGAAAAACCCCTATCCAATGAAACCGAAATCACGTCCAATGTTATCAGAATAACATCCATGGTAATGAGAACGTCGTCCATTGTCATGGGAACGATAAGGGGTTTAAT